>JADFMW010000054.1 GCA_022563655.1 Pseudomonadota bacterium | reverse complement strand
ATCTTGGTCCATGGCGGGCGTGGCCCTCCGTGATCGCGCGTATGACCTGTGAAAACACCAGAATCATACACGAAATCAACGGATTAAACCATGCCCGCAAGCTCAAAATCAGCCCGCTGGTGAATAATCCGGGCTAGCCAAGCCGCAACTACTGAAGGCCTGTGCCGCCAGTGTCGTACATGATCAAATAATATCTCCCGTTGAACTCGAATTATTGCGCGCTTTTTCGGATGTTCTCGATTGTCCCATGCCGCCGATAATCCCGTCGTAGGGCGCAATCATTCACTCCGGCGCGGTTAAGCAGCGAACCGATAAACATGGTGTAGTCCACCCAAGACAAGCTTTGCCGCTATCTGGCTGGTTGACTTCTCGATCTGCTTGAGCATTTTCTTGGTGTCCGTCCGGAAAGTAGTTGATTCGTTGGAATCGTCCGTGATTCTGTTGTGGCCACCGATTCGTTTTTCAGGAGGTGGCCGATGTGGAATAAGCAACAAGGTCTTTGCCGCCGCCGTGGTCTTCCTCGGCGGTGGCGGCGGCGGCGGATGGTAAGCGCGCCGACGCGACTCGGCGGTCCGGCAGTGCGAGTGTGAGCTATGCGTCGACGGCGGTCCGGACGTGATCGTCGGCACGACTCCGACCCATCCCGGCACCGACGCCGGGCCCAAACCGCCTCCCCGGGCGCCGGCTTTACAACTCCCATTGGGCGCGGATTGGTGCTAGCGTTGCGGCCCGGCGGCGAGACAACCGGGCAGACGTCGCGACCCGGGCGCCGGTGGACGTGGGGGGGAAGCATGAGCGGCCGCGGTGGCATGCGAAAAACCTTCGCCGTTCTCGCCGTCCTGTGGCTGTGCGTCGCGGCGCCGCCGCTGCGGGCGCAGGAGCCCGAGGAGACGTCGCCCCGCCATCAGGCGTATCTGCTGTGGCAGGAAGGCACGATCCTGCACCTTCTCGGCGAGTACGAGGCGGCCATCGAGCGCTACCGAAAGTCGATCGAGATCCACCCCACCGCCGAGGGCCATACCTATCTCGGCTGGTCGCTCAGCCGGCTGGACCGGCTCGACGAGGCCGTCGCCGAGTGCAAGAAGGCGATCCCGCTCGACCCGGACTACGGCAACCCCTACAACGATATCGGCGTCTACCTGATCGACCTGGGCCGGCCCGACGAGGCCATCCCCTGGCTCGAGAAGGCCATGGGCGCGAAGCGCTACTGCTGCTACCAGTTTGCCCACTTCAACATGGGCCGCATCCTGCTCATGAAGGAGCGCACGGCGGAGGCCGAGCGCGCGTTCAGGCGGGCGCTGTCGTACGACCCCGAGTACCTTCCCGCCCTCAGGGGCCTGGAGTACATCCGCGGGCAGGGGCTGCGAACCCTCTAGTGTAATCGCGCCGGGGTGCCCCCCCAAGCTCACTCCGGAAGGCCGGTTTTGAGTAGCGCTTCGCGATGGTGGGCGCGGTCGTCGTCGCTCGCATAGTGCATCTTCTCGAGATAGTGGGCGATCGAGAAGACAGGCTCGAGCGCCAGCACATGGGCAGCATGCGCCATGGCCGCGGCCTCGTCGCCGTTCTGTGCGTTTGCGGCCGCGAGGAGCGCGTAGTGGCCGTCATCAGGCGCGCTAATTTTTTGCAAGGCGGCCACGGCTTCCGGATACCGTCGCGCGACGAAATAGGCGCGCCCCAGGTGGTTCCAGAACCGCTCGGGGTGGTAGGGGTTAAGGCGCATCGCCTTCTCGATCCACGCAATCCCCTCCTCGGGCTGGCCGAGCCAGGTTAAGAGCTCGCCCTTCTGCACAACGATCAGATCGTCGTTGGGGTTAAGGGCGAGCGCGCGGTCCTGATGGAATACGGCCTTGCCGAATTCGTGGTGGGTCAGGTGGACGGCGGCGAGGATGCGGTGAACGTCGCTGTCGTTGTCATCGAGCGCTAGCGCAATCTGGAGCTCATTCATGACGTCGTTCCACGCCGCCTCTTCGTCCTTGACCCAGCCGTATGTCCGCGCCTGGGCCAGGATGCAGGCCTTCCAGGCATGCGCATGGGCATATTTCGGGTCGGTCGCGATGGCGCGCTGGATCATATCGAGCGCCTCCTGGTTGCTCTGCCGGCGCGACCGGTGGTGCAGCACCTTGGCGCCGAGCACCAACTCGTAGGCGGCCATGTTGTCAGTGGGCTTGCGTGCGGCGCGCTTGCGCCGCGCCGCTTCGACGCGCCCCGGGAGGGTGGCGACAATCGCTTGCGAGATTTCGTCCTGGATGGCGAAGATGTCCTCAAGATTGCGGTCGTAACGCTCGGCCCAGATGTGGTGGTCGGTCTCTGCGTCGATGAGCTGGACGGTGACGCGGACGCGGTCCCCCGCCTTGCGCACGCTTCCCTCGACCACATACTGAACGCCGAGCTCGCTTGCGACCTCTTGTATGTTGATTGCCTTGCCCTTGTATTTGAAGGCCGAGGTCCGCGAGATGACGAACAGGTCGCGGAAGCGCGAAAGCTCGGTCAGGATGTCCTCGGTGATGCCGTCGGCGAAGAACTCCTGCTCGGGATCGCCGCTCATGTTGGCGAACGGGAGAACCGCGATCGAGGGCTTGTCCGGAAGCTCCAGGGCAGAAGGCGTTCCAGGGCCGTTTTTCCCGGCCGCTCCCAACCCGCCAAGATTCAGGCGGTAAACGCGAACCGGCTTAGCAATGTTCTTGATCTCCTGATCGCCCAGGTCATCGAAGACCCAATCCACGTTTCCTTCCACACTCTGTTGGACCATGCCCGAGACGCAAATGCCGCCGGGCTCCGCCAGAGCCTCTAGACGCGCCGCAACGTTGACCCCCGCCCCGAAGAGGTTATCGCCTTCGACCATCACATCCCCGAGGTTGACACCGATGCGGAAGCGCATGCGGCGATCTTCGGGCATGTCGGCGTTGCGTTTTTCCAGAGTCTGCTGAACCTCGACGGCGCAACGCACCGCCTGGACCGGGCTGGCGAACTCAGCGATGACGCTGTCGCCCGCGCTGCCAAACACGCGGCCATCGTGCTCGGCGATCAGGCCGTCGATGACCGCTCGGAACTCATTGAGTGTCTGAAGCGTCCGCTCCTCGTCCACATCCATGAGCCGGCTGTAGCCGACCACATCGGCGGCGAGGATAGCGGCGAGACGGCGCTGGACGCGTATTTTGGCCATTCGGTTGGCATCTCCCACACGTGCAATCGAGGGAGTTTATGGTCGGCTGGATGGGGTGTCCATAGAGGCCCAGGAGTCAGCCTGGGCCGCGACCGGCCATCCAGCGCCAGGCTCAACGGGGTCCGGTGGTCCCCACTTCAACATGGGCCGCATCCTGCGCATGAAGGAGCGCACGGCGGAGGCCGAGCGCGCGTCCAAGCGCGCGCTGTCGTACGACCCCGAGTACCTTCCCGCCCTCAAGGGCCTGGAGTACATCCGCGGGCAGGGGCCGCGAACCCTCTAGCGTAATCGCGCCGATCCGGGTCCGCGGTTACGGGCTAGTACTTCGGTGTGGGGGCGGGGATGCTGGCGTAGCTTGTGGCTCCCGCCGGGTCGGTGAGAACGACCTCGATCGTCCACCGCTCGAAGGTTCGCCGGTAGGCGCGGGGATCCGGCAGCCTGATGCGCGCCGTGGTCCGGGTGACCACGGGGGCCGGTCGCGCGCCGCCCAGCGGAAAGCTGAGCCCGATGCCGACGCCCCCGTGGCCGCCCACATAGCCGCCGCCGATGCCGACCCCGACGGCGCTGCCGCCATAGGGGCCGGCTCTGTCCCGAATGGTCTCGCGCGCCACATCGTGGGCCTTATACGTCCGGCCGCCTGGCCCCACCAGCTCGACGCGCTCGACGCGGTAATAACCCTCGGGGTCCGTCATCTCGACGAAGATCTCATCGCCCGCCAGCGCCGCGTGCCAATCAACGTCCGGCTGGCCCGCGGCCCGCGAGGATTCCGCGCCATCCTCGCCCGACTGCGCGCAGCCGGCGAGCAGCAGCACAAAAATCAGAAGACCGAGCTTCCTCATCAGAGGCCTGCGGCAGGACGTACCGATCACCCCGAGGCTAGCACACATCCGAGGCCACGGTCATCCCGCAGTCTGCGCCGGCGCTTCGCGAGCGGCCCCGCCTCTCGCGCCGGCTCGGCCGCGCGCCGGCCCCGCACGCACACAAATCGGCGCTCGGCAGCGCGAGCATTCCGTGTTCTAATACGACGCGAGCGGGCGCGACCCAGATGGGTGATCGCGCCCGACCAATGTGCTGATCGAGCCGCCGCCATGGACGACAAACTGTTTGCGGCCCCACGCCGCCAGATGGTCCAAGAGATCGCGATTCACGCGGCCAACACGGGCAAGAAAACCGGCAAGGAAACGCTCGCCGCACAGACCATGGAGGTCATGGGCAAGGTGCCCCGGCACGAGTTCGTACCGGCCACCTTGCGGCCGGTCGCCTACGCCGACACGCCACTGCCGATCGGCTACGAGAAGACCATTTCACAGCCTTACATGGTCGCGCTGATGACCGACCTGGTTGACCTCGAAGCGGACGACGTCGCGCTCGAGATCGGCACCGGGCTCGGCTACCAGGCCGCGGTACTCGCCGAGCTTGTGACCAAGGTCTACTCCATCGAGATCATCGAAGAGCTCCATGGCGAGGCCAGGAAACGATTGAAACAGCTCGGCTACGCCAACATCGAGACCAAGCTGGGCGACGGTTGCCACGGCTGGCCCGAACACGCGCCTTTCGACGCGATCATCGTCACCGCGGCGCCCGATCTCATTCCGCCGGCGCTGATCAATCAGCTCAAGCCGGGCGCCAAGATGGTCATTCCCACCGGGATTTCGCTCGACACCCAGCAGCTCATGCTGGTGGAGAAGGATTCGAACGGCCGGATCACCACGAAGGACCTGTTGCCGGTCAGCTTCTCGCCGCTCGTCAGCGACGCCCCGACGGCCCTGGGCTGAGGCCTCGAGGCAGGCGGCCGCGCCGCTTGGCCGCGCTTCGCAGACAACGCCCCGGCCCGCCTTCCGCCGCCGCTGGCCGCCCCCATTTCGACCTCGTGGGCTTGCCCATGAAGGACCCCGTCCGACGATTGCCGAACCGCGCGGCGGGGGATTTGAGCCTGGACAGCGCGAAGAGACGGTTTAAGCTATCATTTGGCCGAGGCGGAGACCGGTTCGTCCGAGGCGCAGGCCGGGCGCCCGCACGCGCACGCCTATGCGCCCGGCTTCGCCTAACCTCGGAAAGAGAGGAACGCAATGGCTACGTACATCATGCTCATCAACTACACCGACCAAGGCATACGAAACATAAAGGACTCTCCGCAGCGCGCCGATGCGGCAAGGCAGGCGCTAAGCGACATGGGCGGCGAGATGAAGGAGCTGTACATGACCATGGGAGGCTACGACCTCGTCGTCGTTGCCGAGGCTCCGAGCGACGACGTCATGGCCAAGTTCGCGCTCAAGATAGGCTCGCTCGGGAACGTCCGCACGACCACGCTCAAGGCTTTCTCCGAGGCGGAGTTCCGAAGCATCGTCGAGTCGCTTCCGTAACCGGGCGAAGAAGCTCCCGAACCACCACGTTCCGGCAGCGGAGCGAAGGAGGCGATTTGGAAATTCAGCACTTCTGGCAGCATTTCCTGAGACCGAAGGATCGCCGGAAACACGCCAGGAACACCACGCCGTCGCTTGAGTTGAAGATCGACGGCCGCAAGTACCGGACTCTCGATTGGTCCCTCGGCGGCTTGAGGATCAACGGTTTCCACGCGGAGGTGAAGCCAAGGGACCGCCTCAGCGGCACGATCTCCGGCGTCGGCGGCGTCGGTCCGGGCGAATTCGTGGCCGAGGTGTTGCGGGTGGCCGAGAACGGCGACGTCAGCGTCCGGCTGTTGGAGATCTCACCGGCCATCTTCCTCGCGATGGGCGGCCTCAGGGCGCGCTGAGCGCACCGACGACCCGGGGCTGCCGACCGCCGGTCGGATTTACCGTCCTGCCGCCGCGCGGGCGGCCGAGCCGCCGGCGATGCGGCCGAACACGGCGCCCGAGGTCAGGCCCGTGCCGCCCGGGTAGTTGAAGTAGAACAGCCCGCCCACCAGCTCTCCGGCGGCGTGGAGGCCCGCGATCGGGGCGTCCTCGGTGTCGAGCACGCGCGCCTCGCGGTCGATCCGTAAGCCCCCGAAGGTGAACGTGATGCCGCAGGTGACCGCGTAGGCCTCGAACGGCGGCTCGTCGATGGTGTTGGCCCAGTTGGACTTCGGCGGCTCGAGCCCCGCCGTTCCGCGCCCGTCCTTGGCGTTGGGATCGAACGGGACGTCGGTGCGGACGGCGGCGTTGTACGCCTTGACGGTGTCGAGGAAGCCGGCCGCATCGACGCCCTCGAGCTTGCCGGCCAGCGCCTCGAGACTGTCGGCGACGACCCGGGTGACCTGGCGGATTCGGTACTCGTCGCGCAACAGCCCGGCCGCCTTGCGGTCGAACACCTGCCAGGCGAACTGGCCCGGCTGATCGAGGATCGCGCGGCCGTACTTGGCGTAGGTGTAGTTGCGGAAGTCGGCGCCCTCGTCGAGGAAGCGCGCGCCGCGGGCGTTGACCACGATGCCGAAGGGGTAACTGTGCTTCTGGAAGGCGTCGCCCACCGCCAGGTCGCCGAAGGGGGGCGCGTTGCGATCCCAAGCGACGGCGTGGCAGCCCGACCAGTTGCCCCACGACATGGCGCCGGCCTCGAGCGCCATCGCAATGCCGTCGCCGGTATTGAAGCGCGTCCCCCGGACCTTGGCCAGGTCCCACCCCGGGCCGAGATAGCGGGCGCGCCACTCGGCGTTGGCCTCGAAGCCGCCGGAGGCAAGCACCACGGCGCCGGCGCGGATCTCCTCGGTCCGCCCCTGATGGCGCGCCTTGACCCCGCGCACGCCGTCGTCGTCGCGCAAGAGAGCCAGCGCGCGCGCGCCGTAGAGCACCCGGATGCCGGCCCGCTCGGCGGCGCGGTGGAGCGCGTCGACGAGGCCCGGACCGCCGCCCGCCGCCTCGACCGTCAGCCCGCCCCAGAACGTGAAGCGCCCCTCGACCTTGAACGCCTGGCGGCCGTAGATGGGCACGAAGCGCACACCCTGGCTCTGCATCCACACCAGCGTCTCGAGGCTTTGGCCGACGAGAATCTCGACCAGATCGGCATCGGCGCGGTATTCGGTGACGCGCGCGAGGTCATCGAAAAACCGGTCGGCGGTGTAGCTGCCGAAGTCGGTGGTGCGCTTCTCCTCGTCGGAGAGGTCGCTGACCACCCTGGCGAGGTCATCGAGCCCGTCGTAGGCGAAGCGCATGGCGCCGGCGGTGAAAGCGCTGTTGCCGCCGCGCTCTTGCCTGGGCGCGCGCTCGAGCACCAGGACATCGGCGCCCCGCTCGCGGGCGGCGAGGGCGGCGCACAAGCCTGCGTTGCCGGCGCCGACCACAAGCACGCCACACGTCAAACCCGACATCTCTCCCTGGAGCGAATGATCTCGCTGGCTGGCGGTTTGCATCTCGCGCGCCGGTGTCGCGGCCCGCCAGACGGCCTGAGTCGTATTCTAGGGGTGTGCGAAGCCCTCGGTCAAACGCCGCCGCGCCGCGGCAGACCGTGACATCGCGCGCCCGCTCGCTCGCGGCGGGCTGTCGGACATCTCCGGCGCCGCCTGTGGGCGCCGGCCGCTAACTCAGCTCGCCAGCCACGGGAAGCGGCATCGCTTCCCACTTCTCGCCGGCGGCGACCATGCACGTGGGGCCGGCTGGATAAGTGAGGAGGATCGACCAGGACCCTTCGGCCGAGGTCAGGACCTCGATGATCGCGCCGGCGGACGTCAGACCCATGGCCACCGTCTGCTCGGAGTAGTTCTTTCCCAGCGAGGCCATGATCTTGGCGCGCTCTCCGCACACCGCCTGAGCACCGCTTGGAACGGCGTGGAGAGCGACGAATGCGGCGCCGAGAATGGCGACAAACCAACGCATTTCGCTCACCTCCTGTCTGTGTCGTGGCGTTCAAAGCCCCAAGTTCAGGGCCACACCCGGCCATGAAATGCCAAGCGCAACGCCCGCTTCAGCATGCCCCACAACTATTAATATATGGTGAACATCCAAGTGACCTCCATTCACATGGAGGTGAACTTTTGCTCTTAACGAAAATGTGAAGGCTAGATACTTCCTAATTCATCGCAGTCATCAATCTGTTCCACATTGTTGTTATTATGGAATTTTTGTTCGGCGGTCAGGGCGCCATGAATCCGGGGCGGCAGCGGCGCGCGCAGCGGGCGCCGGGCCGGCGTTCGCGTCTCCGCCAAGTCCGATGCTGCGCCGGGGATCGGCCACAGGGGATCGGCCACAGGGGATCGGCCACAAGGAATCGGCCACAGGGGATCGGCCACAGGGGAACGATCAATGCATTACGTTGGCGGCTTCGTCGGGCTCGTCCAGGTCGGGGGGCGCCGTGGGACCCGCCTGGTGATGCACCATCCTCCAGGCGCCGTTCTCGACGACGAACACGTTGGTGGCGACGAGGAACCCCTCCTCGAGCGCCTCGTAGCAGATGACGAACGCCGTATCCCCGTACAGGAAAGCCTGGGCGCCGTGGTTTTTAACGGCCGGCCGGTTCGCGCTTTCCAGGATCGCGCGCCAGCTCTCCATCACCTCGGCGCGCCCCGAAATCAGGTTCCAGCCGGGATGGATGCAGGCGACGGGCGCCTCACGCGCCCACATGGCTTCCATCGCGTCGAGGTCGCCGTCGGCGAAGGCGCGGTAGAATGCTTCGTTGGCAAAGAGAACGGCCTGCTTCTCGCTCACGGATCGCCCTCGGCTTCGCTTCCCGCGCCCTCTTGCGCGCCGCGTGCCCCAAACCCCGGGACGCGGGCAACGCCGAGTATGCCACAAGCCCGCGCGGCCGCCACCGCGCCGTGTTCACGTCAGCTTAGGCCGGCAGCGCTCGACGATGAACTCGGCGATCGCCGGGATGTCGTCGAGATCGAGCACGGGCGGGCGCAGTCCGGCGAGCGGAGCATCGCTAGCAACCGCGATCACCAGGGGGTCGTCGGTGCACAAAAGGGGCGCGCCGGTCGCCGGGCGGTGCACTTCGATCTTCTCGTGCGGGCGCTGCTTGAAGCCCTCGACGAGCAGCAGGTCGACCGGCGTCATGCGCGCGGCCAACTCGGCGAGGCTCGGCTCGGGGGCGTCGCGGTGCTCGTGCAGCAGCACCCACATCTGGCGCGTCGCCACCACCACGTCGGTGGCACCGGCGTCGCGCAGCGCGCGGCTCGCATCGCCCGCCTGGTCGACCGAGACGCTGTGGTGGGTGTGCTTGAGCGTCGAGACCACAAGACCGCGCCGCCTCAGCTCGGGCAAGAGGCGCACGACCAGCGTCGTTTTGCCGCTCCCGCTGTAGCCGGCGAGGCCCAAAATCTTCATGGCTGCTCCCGCCTCGTGACGGCCGCTGGCCGGGGCCAGGCTAGCGCGACTGGAACCCCCGCGCCAAGCGAGGCGCTGGGTCGCGTTCCACCACGGCGGGTTCGACATTCACATGTGCCCGCTAACAACGTATAATCGAATCGTGGCGCGCCGTCGCGGGGCTCGGGGGATACGCCAATGCTTTACCGTATACAGGAAAGGATCGTGCGGGCGATTTGCCCGAGCGCCCGAGCTTTGCTTGCCATGTTTGCGGGGGCCGTCGTTCTTATGGCCTACCTGCACGACGGCACGAGCACGCTTGCGGGGTCGCTGGAAGAGGCAAAATCGATTACCGCGAGCTACGAGGGGCGGGCCTTTACCCCGCCGCCACGCAAGATCGAAGATATACGCAATCTGCTCGATACCGCCTCGGACAGGAATCGGGCGGAACTGATTGCGTTGCGCGCGCGGGCCGACGCCGCGGTTCCCACCGGCTGGAAGGGCAAGAAACGGGCCGAAGCCTTGCGCGACCGGGCCACCGCGGCGGGTGAGATCGGCCGTTTGAAGCAGATGATCGCGGATCTCGAGGCCGCTCTGGACCAAGGACTGAGCGCATCGAGGCTGCTCTCGGAAATCTACAATCTGCTGGCGCATGCCGAGAAAGAAAACGGAAATCTGTGGGCCCACGCCGCCTTGCGGCAGAAGTCCTTGGACGCGCTCCCCAAGGGTGAAAGAAATGTGCTTCGACGGCATACCCGATATACGGGTTTGGCATTGGCCAAATCCCTGATCGGCGATCTCGATGGCGCGCGGAAAGATATCTGGACCGCGCGGTCTTTCTTCAACAAGGCGGAATACGCCGCTTCGCAGGCCGCTGAAAAAGGGAGGCCGAGATATTCCTATTTCATCCCAGTGAACAAGCAATTGATGCTCCGAGTCGAGAGCGCGATCGCGGCAAACGTCGGGCGGTACGGCGAAGCGGAAACCAAGTTGCGCCGCGCCCTGGAAATCATCGACGAGGATATCGCCGGCGGCAGACTGAGCGGCTATCAGCTCGCGACCTACAAGATGGGTACGGTGCGCCAGATCGAGAAGGCCCGCATCCTGCGGACGTTGGCCTTCACCCTGACGCTCGCGGGTCGATACGCCGAGGCCGAGATCTTTGCGCGTGACGGTATCCGATTGTCCGTCGATCGCTTCGGCCGCAACTCGGTATATACGGCAAAGGCGCTCGATCCGCTGATTACCGTGTTGAGTCGGACCGGGCGAGTGGCCGAGGCCCGGATGCTGTCGAAAATCGCCCTCGACATCTTTTCTTCTCTGGGTGTCGAGCCTAGCGGCCACACCCTCAACAAGGCCCGTCAAAAGCTGGCGGACGTCCTCGTCGCCGGCGAGGATTGGGACGGCGCGACGAAGATCTATGCCCGGATCGCGGAGGCCGCGGACGGCGACGACCTGCTCCTCGACCGGTTTTATCGATACGACCTCAATCGAGCCGTCACGCTTCTTCGGACCGACCGAGTGGCGGAAGCCGCTCGGGTTACCGGCCCGGCGTGGGAGCGCCTCGAGCAAAGCCTCGGCGCCAAGCACTTCGATACCGCGGAGGCCGCCGGGCTGCATGGGGTCGCCTTGCAGCGACAAGGGAAGACCGCGGAGGCGTTGCGGGCTTTTCGCGCCGCGTTCCGGATCCTGACACAAAGGTCCCGCCAGACGGATGGCGAGGAGGTGAGCGCCGGTCGGGACATCCGCATGAAGATGGTCATGGAAGGCTATCTGGACGCGCTCGACGCGGCCGATGACCCGAAGGCTGCCGAAGAGGCCTTCCTCGTCGCCAACGCCGCGCGAGCGAGAAGCGTCCAGGCGGCGCTGGCGAACTCCGCGGCGCGCGCAGCAATATCGGACTCCGATCTGCGAGATCTCGTCCGACGGGAACAGGATGCACAAAAGCAGATCGCGGCGCTTTATGGCGTTCTGTCCAATGCCATGGTGGGCGATGGTTCGGCGGACTCTGAAATCGTTCAGTTGCGGACGGCGATCGACGAGCTTCGGTCGGCGCGCGCTACCCTGATGGAGGAGATCGAGGCGCGCTTTCCCGCTTACGCCGATCTCATCAATCCCCCGCCGGTGACGATCGAGCAGGCGCGCGCCGCTTTGCGGCCCGGCGAAGCGCTGATCGCCGCGTTCGTGGGCGAGGACCGTACGTTCGTGTGGGCGGTCCCCAAGGAAGGCGAAGTCGCGTTCGCCGCCATTCCGCTGGGGCGCGAGCGCATCGCGGCGGTGGTGAGAGACCTGCGCCAAGCGTTGGCGCCGGATGCCAGCACCCTGGGCGGCATCCCCGCCTTCGACGTGGCGCTGGCGCACAAGCTGTACGGGGCCCTGCTCGCGCCGGTGAAGGCCGGCTGGGGCGACGCCAACAGCCTGCTCATCGTCGCCAACGGCGCGCTGGGGCAGCTGCCGCTCTCGCTCCTGGTCACCGAGCCGACCAAGTTGAGCGCCCAACGCGAGCCGCAGTTCGCCAACTACCGCGACGTGCCGTGGCTCGTGCGCAGCCATGCGGTGACGGTGCTGCCGTCGGTCGCCTCGTTGGCGACCTTGCGCGCCTTGCCGCCGGGCGATCCGAGCCGCCGCCCGTTCGTGGGCTTCGGCGATCCTTGGTTCAGCGCGGCTCAAGCCGAGGCGGCGGAGACCCCGGCCCGGCCCGCGGCGCTCGCGAGCCGCGGCGCGCTCGCCGTGCGCGGCTTCCCGATCCGCCTGCGCAGCTTGCCCAAGATGGACGAGGTCGACAGCGCCGAACTGGCCCAGCTGCCGCGGCTGCCCGACACCGCCGACGAGGTGCGCGGCATCGCCTTGGCGCTCAACGCCGACCTTACCAAGGACGTATTCCTGGGCAAGGCAGCGAACGAGGGCGCGGTGAGATCGATGGACCTGTCGGGGTACAAGGTCCTCGCCTTCGCCACCCACGGCCTGGTGCCGGGCGACCTCAACGGCCTCACCCAGCCAGCGCTTGCCTTGTCGTCGCCCGAGGTGGCCGGTGGCGGGGGCGACGGTCTGCTCACCATGGGCGAGATTCTGG
>JADFMW010000219.1 GCA_022563655.1 Pseudomonadota bacterium | reverse complement strand
GGCGCCAAGCTCGGGCATCGTCATCGCCCAGAAGTCGGCCACCGGGCGGCCGAGAACGCCGAGGCCGATTTCCATCAGGCGCCGCCAGGGGAGGCCTTGGCCCCCTTCCCCCGCGACGCCAGCAGGTTTTTTGCCTGGTCTCCGACGAATGCGCTGGCAAGAAAGACAAGGATCGGCAGCAAGACGTCAGACATGCCCTGGCGCATCAGCATCTCTCCGATCTGATCGTAATCGGGCGCATCATCGTTTGCCGCTCGCAGTCCGATCGCGAGCACGATGGCGACGTGGTCGAGGCTCGCCTTTCCCTCGCCGAACCGCTGAACGAGTTCGATCACGCCCAGGCCGGTTCTGTGCTCGACCTCCCGCAGCCCCTGGAACGTCGGACGCATGGTCCGCATCTTGCCGCCGAGTTTTACCTCGACCTCACCGCGATCCGGGTTTGCCATAGTCAGTCTCCTCAAAATTCTGGGTGAAGGGTGAGCGGTAATAAAGAGGATCAATGCGTTCCGCCACGGGGGCGGCCCGCAACGAGCGGACGGGGCGCCGGCGTTAGCGAGGGTCAGGCGGTGCCGACGGTGGGAAAGTCCTCCGGGCGCATTTCGACGCGCACGCGGATACGGCCGAGGATCGCATCGAGCGCGCGGGCGACAGCGACACCGTGCTCACGGGGAACATGAGGTTCCTCGCCGTGGACCGCGAGCTGGCCAGCGCACCTCGCGAAGATCTCGCTTAATCGGCGGGCCTCGGCCACGGGATCCTTCATCTGCCTCAAGGTGAGGGCATAGGCGGTTTCAATAAGTATTTCGACGGCGGTAACGCGCGCCATCACGTCGATGCCGTCATGTCCCATCATATTACCCCTTTCCGGCCCGCCTACGCCGCGGCGACACGGCCTCAATTGTAGGATTTATCCTACTGCAAATCGTGCAGAATGGTCAAGCGGAATTGACAGGGCTGCCGCGAAAGGCGCGCGCACCGCTTCGGGCACGCCGGGGCTTATGTTGATGACGAACTTCTGGTTGACGGCCTTCTGCGGCGCCGTGCCAGCGAGCGCGCCTTGCTGAGCGGGCGTCAGCACGTCGACGCGTTCGCCGGGCGTGGCGAGGAACGAGACGAGCCGGCTGTCGGGCGCTCCGGAGCCGCCGACGACGAAGCTGCCGCCGTGCTGAAACGGGCCCGAGAGTTGCAGCGGCGTCGGCGCGCCGCCGCCGCCGAAGAGGCCGCCAAGGGTGCTCGTAATGCCACTCAAGATGCTGCCGATGCCGCACAACGGCCCGCCGCCGCCGGACGAGCCGACCTGGGCCGCGAAAATGTCACTGATCGCGTCGAGCGCCACCCGCGCGAGGTCTCGCCACTCGAACTTGCCGGTCTCCGCGAACCCGACCAGGACCTCTTGGAGACGCCCGAAGGTGCGCTCGCCGATGTCCTTCAGCTCGGTCATCGAGTCGCCGAAGCCGTCGACGTTCTGGGCGGCCCGGTCGAGCGACTCGGCCACGGCGGCGAGCCGAGCATCGTCGACGACCAAGACCTCCCCGACCGCCTGCCCGGCCGGCTCGATCTGTGCGAACGCGTCGGCGAGGCCCGAGCCCGCCTGGTTCGCCCGCTCGAAGGGTGCGCCCACGCCCTGGCCGCCGCGGCCGTCCCCGACACTCGGAAACGACGCCGGTATCAATCTGCCGTCGGGATCAGGTTCCCAGGGCGGCGGTTCGAGCGCACCGAACATGTCGCCGAGCGCCTCCCTCAACTGCATCGAGATTTGGTCGAGCCGCCGCGCCGCCTCGGCGAGGTGCTGCCCCGTCGCCTCGATCACCAGGCTGGCGTCGTCGATGCGCTCGGCGGCGGCGGCGAATGTGTCGAGCGCGGTCGGCAAGTTGCCGAGGCCTGGTTCGAGGTTGGGCGGCGTGGCAATCGCGCCCTCGGCTCCGGTTCCGCCGGAGGTTTTATCTTGCAAAAAAATTGCTCGTCGCCCCTCTAGCATCGCGAGGCTGCGCGCCGCCGTCGATCCAAGCGCAAACACACCCGCCGCGGCCGCGAGCGCCGGCGACGCTGGATTTGCGAGAGCCGCGGCTATCGCCAGGGCTTCCGCCGCGGAAGCCAATAGCTGCGAAATTTTCTCGAGGGTGCGTCGTGTTTCCTCAGCCGCCTCGGGTGTAGGAGTAGCTACCGGACCCGACGTATCTGCCACTGACATATCGAATAAGGGCTTAACCCACATTGCCCAGATGACTTCATGATTTGACGACAGTGTACCCGTGCTTTGCTATAATAATAAGTACGTTACAGGAGCATTTTGGGTGTTGATATGGCCCCCCCGATGGGTGAATCGAAAGATCGGGTTCTGAGGCCCGATTTTGACCGTCGGCTCAAGCTTGAGTTCCACGGTTCCAGGGTCACTTCCGACGCTGGGTCGTTGCCGTACCGGGAACTGGATGACGCGGTCGGACTGACCGAGATTGCCGGGGACGGACTCACGGACACCCGTCGTGGGAAGACCCGTCTTGGGAAGAATGGTCGCCACGGTCTTGTCGGGCTGTTCCGCCAGTCCGTTTTCGGAC
>JADFMW010000053.1 GCA_022563655.1 Pseudomonadota bacterium | reverse complement strand
ATCGGGACCGGCTTGGCGTCTGCGAAGTGGCGGGACCCGAGCATCCCGTCCTCGAGGCCTACGGAAACGGCGCACCGGAAGCGGAGCTGAGGACGATTGTCCAACTGAGCGAGACCGGTAGTTTGGCAGCCGGCGCACTCAATCAAGTTGAGGAGGGGGTGGCTAGCCTCAAAGAGGCGAAGGAATTGATCGCAACGCTTCCGTCTCCTCCCACTCCGGCTCCCCCCCCCGCTCCGGCTCCGGCTCCTCGAAGCGGTTGCGGGGCGCCTCGCCGATGGCCTCGTCCGCGCCGGCCTCGATATACCAGTCGAGCAGGTCGAGCGGGCGCGGCTTTCGTGCCATGGCCGAAGTCTAACACCCGCGCCGCCGCCTCGCCAGCGCCCGGCATCGCGCGTTCGCCGCCCCGCCAGCGCCCGGCTTCGCCCGATTCGCCGACTGACCGCCCGATTCGCCGATTGACCGTCCAGGCCAAGGCGCGGCATAAGGCACTGTTGCTTGCCCGTGGAGAAGCCGGCGTTATGCCCATGGAGGAGCCGATGGAACGCGAGTCGATGGCGTACGACGTGGTCGTCGTCGGCGCCGGCCCGGCGGGGCTGTCGGCGGCGATACGGCTCAAGCAGTTGAGCCGCGAGCACGGCCGCGAGGTCTCGGTGTGCGTGCTCGAGAAGGGCTCCGAGGTGGGCGCGCATATCCTCTCGGGCGCGGTGCTCGAGCCGCGCGGCCTCGACGAGCTGATCCCCGACTGGAAGGAGCGCGGCGCACCCTTGAACACCCCGGCGGGCGAGGACCGCTTCCTGTTTCTCACCGAGAAGCGGGCGTTCCGGCTGCCGACGGCGGGGCCGATGAGCAACCGCGGCAATTACATCGTCAGCCTCGGCAACCTGTGCCGCTGGCTCGCCGGCCAGGCCGAGGAGCTGGGCGTCGATATCTTTCCCGGCTTCCCCGCCGCCGCGGTGCGCTACGCCGAGGACGGCCGCGTGGGCGGCGTCGTCACCGGCGACATGGGCGTCGCGCGCGACGGCGCGCGCAAGGACGCCTACCAGCCCGGGATGGAGCTCATGGCCCGCCACACGCTGTTCGCCGAGGGCTGCCACGGCTCGCTCGCCAAGGGCCTCGTCAAGCGCTTCGGCCTGCGCGACGGCGTCGATGCGCAGACCTACGCGATCGGCCTCAAGGAGTTGTGGGAGGTCGATCCCGCCCGGCACCGGCCCGGCCTGATCGTCCACAGCGTCGGCTGGCCGCTCGATCGGCGCACCTACGGCGGCTCGTTCATCTACCACCTGGAGAACAACCAGGTCTCGGTCGGCTTCGTCGTCGGGCTCGACTACGAGAACCCGTACCTGAGCCCGTTCGAGGAGTTCCAGCGCTTCAAGACCCATCCCCGCATCCGCCCCTTGTTCGCGGGCGCGCGGCGCGTCGCCTACGGCGCCCGGGCGCTCAACGAGGGCGGTTACCAGTCGATCCCGCGGCTCACCTTTCCCGGCGGGGCGCTGATCGGCTGCGCCGCGGGCTTCCTGAACGTGCCCAAGATCAAGGGCACGCACACCGCGATGAAGTCCGCCATGCTCGCCGCCGAGGCGGCCTTCGAGGCCCTGGGCAAGAACGAAGGCGGCGCGCTCGACGGTTACGAGGAGAAGCTCAAGCGCTCGTGGGTCTACGACGAGCTCTGGCGGGCGCGCAACATCCGCCCCGGCTTCCGCTTCGGCCTGCTCGGCGGCCTCGTCCACGCCGCGCTCGATACCTACGTGCTGCGCGGCCGCGCGCCGTGGACGTTGCGCCACGGGCCCGACCACGAGCGCCTGAAGAGGAGCAGCGAGTGCCGGCCCATCGCCTACCCCAAGCCCGATGGCGAGATCAGCTTCGACCGGCTCTCGTCGGTCTACCTTTCCGGCGTCAATCACGAGGAGGATCAGCCCGTCCACCTGCGGCTCGCCGACCCGGCGACGCCGGTCGAGGTCAACCTGGCGCACTACGACGCGCCCGAGCAGCGCTACTGCCCGGCCGGGGTCTACGAGATCGTGCGCGACGACAAGGGCGCCAACCCGCGTCTGCAGATCAACGCCGCCAACTGCGTCCACTGCAAGACCTGCGACATCAAGGACCCGAGCCAGAACATCGACTGGGTCACGCCCGAGGGCGGCGGCGGGCCAAACTACCCGAACATGTAGCGGCTCACCGGCGACCCTCGGCGCACCGGCAATGCGACGGGCCCCGCGCGACAACCGCGGTTGGGCGCCGCGTTACCAAAGCTTAACGAAGCGTGCGTACCGTCGCCGTCGTTAAGTCAGGGTTTCGGCCGGGATGGCGCCGCGCCGGCGGCGGAGATGACTGAAAGGTTGGTTTGCGCAACCTGGTCGAGTACAGTTGGGCCGTTGCGGCGATCGGCCGGGCGCTGTAGGTATGCGGCCGGGCTGATGATGCCGCCGCTCGGGGTGTGACCGTGACGAAAGCCGCCATAACTCTTGCACTCGGTCTTGCCGTTCGTCGCGTGGCCGTCGTGGCCGCGGCGACCCTGTGGCTTGCCACCTGCGCCGATGCCGGGCCGGCCCCGGTGATGCAGGCATCGATGCAGCCGCAGCCGGAACCGCCACCGCCCGACCGCGTCGCGCCGCGCGAGATCAGGTCGCCGCTGGGAAGCTACCTTGCCGGCCGGCTTGCGCACCACGAAAACGACACGGCGGCGGCGGTGCGTTACTTTTCCCGGGCGCTCGCGGAAGATCCCGAGAACCTCGATCTGTTGCGCCAGACCTACCTCGCGATGCACGCCGAGGGCCGCATGTTCGAGGCCGTGACCCTTGCGCGCCGAGTCGTCGAGATCAACCCGAAGTCGCCGATCGCCGCGCTCACTCTGGCCATCGAGGCGATCAGGATCGACGACCTCGACGCCGCCCACGGATATCTCAATGCGTTGCCGCTCGATGGCTACAACAACATTCTGGTGCCCGTGTTGCGGGCCTGGGCGAACGTCGGGCGGGAGCGCTTCGACGCCGCGCGCGAGGCGCTCAAGGTCCTCGACGAGCGCGACGCCCTGGCCGCCTTTCGCGACTTTCACGTCGCCCTGATCGAAGACCTCGCGGGCAACACGACCGAAGCCGAGCAGGCCTACCGCTCAACGTTGTCGGCGCAGCCCGGCGGCACCTACCGCGCCGTCGCCGCGTTCGGCTCGTTTCTCGAGCGCAACGGAAGGCCCGAGGCGGCGCTTGAGGTGTACGAGGGATTCCAGGCCGAACACCCCGACAACGTGTGGCTCGAGCCCGCGTTCGCGCGCGTTGCCAGCGGACAGACGCCCGAGCGCACGGTGCGCGACGGCCGCGAGGGCGCCGCCGAGTTGTTGTTCGGCGTCGCCAGCGCCTTGGTTCAGCAAAACGCGTTCGGCGCCGCCTTGTTGTACGCCCGCGCCGCCCTCCACCTGCGGCCCGGATTCGACTCCGCCGAGTTGCTGCTCAGCGAGATCCTCGGGGCCCTGGAGCGGCCGGCCGAAGCGATCTCGGCATACCAGGCAATCCCGCCGGACTCGCCGCTGCACTGGTCGATGCGGCTTCGGGTCGCCGCCAACCTCGACGAACTCGACCGCAACGAGGAGGCCGTCGCCGAGCTCCGTGCCATGGCCGCGGAGCGCCCCGAACGGACCGACGCGCTGTTGGCGCTCGGCAGCCTCATGCGCTCCAAGGAGCGCTGGATCGAAGCCGTCGCCGCCTACGACGAGGCGATCGCCCGGATCGCGAAGCCGGAGGAACGGCATTGGCGCGCGCTCTACGCCCGCGGCATCGCGCTCGAACGGTCGAAGCAGTGGCAGCGCGGCGAGCAGGACTTCCTCAAGGCGCTCGAGCTCAGACCCGACCAGCCCTACGTGATGAATTATCTCGGCTACTCCTGGGTCGATAAGGGCGTCAATCTCGAGCGGGCTCTCAAGATGATCGAGCGCGCCGTCGAATTGCGGCCCAACGACGGCTATATCATCGACAGCCTCGGCTGGGCGCTGTACCGCATGGGCAAGTTCGAGGACAGCGCCGAGCAGCTCGAACGCGCGGTCGAACTGCGCCCCGAGGACCCCACGATCAACGACCACCTCGGCGATGCTTATTGGCGCGTCGGCCGCCGCATCGAGGCGCGCTTCCAGTGGCGCCGGGCACTCGCCCTCGAGCCCGAAGAGGAGGAGACGGTGGCCACCATCGAGGTCAAGATTCTGAACGGCCTATCGCCGAGCGCCGCCGCCGCCGATGACGGCAGCTGATCCGGCCCGCGGCACGATCCTGCGACTCGACGCCCCGGCCAAGATCAATCTCTACCTGCATGTGGTGGGCAAGCGGAGCGACGGCCTCCACCTGCTCGACAGTCTCGTCGCCTTCGCCGGGGTCGGGGACAAGCTCGAGGTCCGCGAGGCGGACGAGCTGACCCTGACGGTCAGCGGCCGTTTCGCCGATGCGCTCGCGGCGCCCGAAGCAGGCGAAAACCTGGTGCTCCGCGCCGCGCGCCTGCTGGCGGCGGAAGCCGGCGTGGCTGCGGCCGCGGCGATCCGGCTCGACAAGGCCCTGCCCGTGGCCGCCGGCCTCGGCGGCGGTTCCTCCGACGCGGCGGCGGCGCTGCGCGCGCTGGCGGATCTGTGGCGCTTGCGGCCGGGGAACGACGACCTCGTGCGCCTCGGCCTCAGGCTTGGCGCCGACGTGCCCGCGTGCCTCGCCGCACGGGCCGCCTTCGTCGGCGGCATCGGCGAAGACCTCGATCCGGCACCGCGCCTGCCGCCGGCGCATCTGGTGCTGCTCAACCACGGCGCTCCGCTCGCCACGGCGCGCGTGTTTCGGGCGCTCGAGCGCCGTTGGTCGCGCCCGGCCCGCTTCGCCGAGGCGCCGGCCGACGCGGCCGCGCTGGCCGAGGTGCTCGCCGCTCGGGGAAACGATCTCGAGACCCCGGCGCGGCGGCTTGCACCCGCGGTCGGGGAAGCACACGCGGCGCTCGCGGCCGAGCCCGGCTGCCTGCTGGCGCGCATGAGCGGCAGCGGCGCCACCTGCTTCGGCATCTTCGCCGCCGCCGCCGAGGCGAAGACGGCGGCACAGAGGCTCGCCCGCCGGCAGCCCGCCTCGTGGGTCGCCGCGGCGCCGCTTCTCAACCGGTTCGCGTGAGGGAGGGGCCGAAATGACGGTTCTGGTCACGGGTGTGGCGGGGTTCGTCGGCTATCACGTCGGCGCGGCGCTTCTTGCCCGCGGCGACTCGGTGGTCGGCATCGACGACCTCAACGCGTATTACGACGCCAGGCTCAAGGAGGCCCGGCTCGAACGGCTGAGCCGCAAGCCCAGCTTCGTCTTCCACAAGCTCGACATCGCGGCCCGCGGGGCGCTGGCGGGCGCATGCAAGGACGCAGGCGTCGACCGGGTGGTGCACTTGGCCGCCCAGCCCGGGGTGCGGTATTCGCTCGAGAATCCGTTCGCGTACGAGCGCTCGAACCTGGCCGGCCATCTCGAGGTGCTGGAGCTGTGCCGCGATCTTCCGGGCTTGGTCCACCTGGTCTATGCCAGCTCGAGCTCGGTCTACGGCGGCAACGCCAAGCTGCCGTTCGCCGAGGCCGACCGGGTCGATACCCCGGCGTCGCTGTACGCCGCCACCAAGAAGGCCGGTGAGCTGATGAGCTACGCCTACAGCAACCTGTACCGCGTGCCGACGACGGGGCTGCGGCTGTTCACGGTTTACGGGCCCTGGGGAAGGCCGGACATGGCATATTACAGCTTCACCAAGGCGATCTTCGCGGGCGAGCCGATTCGCCTGTTCAACCGCGGCAACATGAAGCGTGATTTCACCTACATCGACGACATCGTCGAGGGCGTGCTCGCGGCGCTCGACCATCCGCCGGGCGACGCCGGCGAGGGCGGCCCGCACCGGCTGTACAACATCGGCAACCACCGCCCCGAGCCGCTGCCGCGCTTCATCGAGGTGCTCGAGCAGGCGACCGGGCGCAAGGCGCGGATCGAGCTCGCGCCGATGCAGCCCGGCGAGGCGGTGGAAACCTTCGCCGACATCACCGCGATCCGGCGCGACCTCGGCTTCGCGCCCTCGACGCCGATCGACGAGGGCCTGCCCCGGTTCGTCGCCTGGTTCCGCGACTACCACGGCGTGTGAGGCGTCGCGAAGCGGCGATCGAGCAATGAACGAGCGCCCGCCCGCCACCGCCGCGCCGGAGGCCGAGGCCGTGCCCGAGGCCGCGGCCGCGAGAGACCCGGCCGCCGCCGGGTCCGCCGTCGTCACGGCCGCCCTCGGCGCCCTGCCGAGGTGCCCCGGGGTCTACCGCATGGTCGGGGCCAAGGGCGAGGTTCTCTACGTCGGCAAGGCGCGGAACCTGAAGAAGCGCGTGGCGAGCTACGCGAACGTCGCCAAGCTGCCGTTGCGCTTGCGCCGGATGGTGGCGCAAACCGCCGCGGTCGAGGTGGTCACCACCCACACCGAGGTCGAGGCGTTGCTGCTCGAGGCCAACCTGATCAAGCGCCTGCGGCCGCGCTGCAACATCCTGCTGCGCGACGACAAGTCGTTTCCCTACATTCTGCTCAGGCGCGATCACGCGTGGGCGCAGCTCATCAAGTATCGCGGCGCGCGCAACCGCGCGGGCGAGTATTTCGGGCCGTTCGCCTCGGTGGGCGCGGTGAACCAGACGCTCAACGCGCTGCAGCGCGCCTTCCCCTTGCGGTCGTGCTCGGACAGCATCTTCGCGTGCCGCACCCGACCGTGCCTGCAATACCAGATCAAGCGCTGCACGGCGCCGTGCGTGGGGCGCATCGGCCCGGAGGACTACCAAGTGCTGGTCGACGAGGCGCGGGCCTTCCTCGCGGGCAAGAGCCGCCAGGTGCAGAAGCGGCTGGCGGCGCGCATGCAGGAGGCGAGCGAAGCCCTCGAGTTCGAGTCTGCCGCCGTCTACCGCGACCGCATCCGGGCGCTGACCCAAATCCAGGCGAGCCAGGATATCAACGTCGCCAGCGTGGGCGAGGCCGACGTCGTCGCCGCCCACCAGGAGGGCGGGCAGACCTGCGTCGAGGTGTTCTTCTTCCGCAGCGGGCAGAATTACGGCAACCGGGCGTACTTTCCGGCGCACGCCGGCGGCGCCGACGCGGCCGAGGTGCTGAGCGCCTTCCTCGGCCAGTTCTACCAGAACAAGCACGTGCCGCGGCGGGTTCTGTTAAGCCACCCGCTGCCCGAACAGGCGCTGATCGAGGAAGCGCTGTCGGTCCGCGCCGGACGCCGCGTGCGTATCGCGCGCCCCCTGCGCGGCGCGCGGCGCAAGCTGGTCGAGCACGCGCGCGAAAACGCCCGCCTGGCGCTGGCGCGCAAGCTCTCGGAGAGCGCGGCGCAGAACCGGCTGCTCGAGCAGCTCGCCAAGCGGCTGCGCCTCGAGGCGCCGCCGCGCCGCATCGAGGTGTACGACAACAGCCACATCTCGGGCACAAGCGCCGTCGGCAGCATGATCGTCGCCGGCCCCGAGGGCTACATCAAGAGCGCATACCGCAAGTTCACCATCAAGAACTTGGGCGCAGGCGGCATCACCCCGGGCGACGACTACGGCATGATGCGCGAGGTGCTGACCCGCCGCTTCACTCGGCTCGTCAAAGAGGACCCGGACCTCGAGCCCGGGACGCGGCCCGACCTGATCATCGTCGACGGCGGCGCCGGCCAGCTGCGCACGGCGATCGAGGTGTTTGCCGACCTCGGCGTTCGCGACGTCGCCACGGCCGCCATCGCCAAGGGGCCCGACCGCGGCGCCGGGCGCGAACGGCTCCATCTGCCCGGGCGGCCGCCGCTGAGCCTGGACAGCCACGATCCGGTGCTTTATTTCCTGCAGCGGCTGCGCGACGAGGCCCACCGCTTCGCCATCGGCGCCCACCGCAGCAAGCGCGCCAAGGCCGCCGCCCGCTCCGCCCTCGACGACGTTCCCGGCGTCGGCGGCAAGCGCAAGCGCGCGCTGCTGCACCACTTCGGCTCGGCCCGCGGCGTCGCCGAGGCGGGCATCGCCGACCTCGAGAAGGTCGCGGGCATCTCGCGCGCGCTGGCGCGAACGATCTACGATTATTTTCACGCCGAAGGCTAGGCAATTGCCGAAGACGAACCAATCATGTTATAAGGCCCCTCGTTCGCCCAAGGTACGTCCGCAATGATTTACAACCTTCCCAACATCTTGACGTTGTCGCGCATCGGCGTGATCCCGCCGCTGATCGGATTGCTCTATTGGGACAACCCGCTCGCCGGCTGGTTCGCCTGCGGCCTGTTCACGGTGGCCGGCTTCACCGATTTCTTCGACGGTTACTTCGCGCGCACGCGGCGTCAGTTCTCGCGCATCGGCCGCGTGCTCGATCCCATCGCCGACAAGCTGTTGGTCGCCTCCGTGATCGTCATGCTGGTTGCTGTCGACCGGGCGCCGGTGATCGCCGCGCTCATTATTCTGTGTCGCGAGCTCATGGTTTCGGGCCTGCGCGAGTATCTTGCCGAAATCAGCGCGGGCATGCCGGTCATCCGCATGTCGAAGTGGAAGACGGCAATTCAGATGATCGCCATCGGCTTTCTCCTGCTCGGCGAGGCGGGGCCGACGTTCGTCGCGCCTTACCTCACGACGGTGGCGATCGGCGAGACCTTGCTGTGGATCGCCGCGGCGCTGACGCTCATCACCGGCTACGTCTACATGCGCGCCGGGCTGGAGCACATGAAGCGCCCGCTGCCGCGCGTCAGGAGGAGGAAGCGCCGCCGCGCGACGGCGCCGATTCGCGCAGCGAGATCGACCAGTCCCGCGGCCTGAGGCCGTGGCGCCGGGGCCGACCGGCGAGCCGGCGATGCACATCTTCGGGCTGACGGGACGGCGCGGCAGCGGTAAGACAACCTTGATGATCAAGCTCGTGCCCGAACTGACCGGGCGTGGTTTCAGCGTGTCGGCCGTCGAGCACGCGCACCCTCCCTTCGATATCGACCGGCCCGGCAAGGACAGCTACCGCCACCGCGCCGCCGGGGCCGCCGAGGTGATGGTTGCCTCGGCCAAGCGCTGGGCGCTGATCCACGCGCACCACGGCGCGAGCGGGCCGGGTATCGACGACCTGATGGCGCACCTCACCCCGGTCGACCTGCTGATCGCCGAGGGCTTCACGCGTGAGAGCCACCCCAAGATCGAGGTCCACCGCCCGGCCCAAGGCCAGCCGCCGTTGTGCGCCAACCAACCGCACATCGTCGCGGTCGCAAGCGATGCGCCGGTCGACGGCCTCGACGTTCCCGTGCTTGATCTCGGCGACATTGCGAGCATCGGCGACTTCATCGTCGATTACTGCGGCCTCGAGGCGGACTGAGCCATGGCCCAGCTTTCAGACGACTGCTTCGCCCACGGCGGTCGCCTGATGACCACGGCCGAGGCGCTCGAGCGCATTGCCGCCATCGCGGCGCCGCTGACCGAGGTCGAGCGGGTCGGTCTGCGCGCCGCCTGCGGGCGCATCCTGGCCGAGGATGTCGACGCCGAGCGCGACGTGCCGCCGCACGACAACTCGGCGGTCGACGGCTACGCCATGTTCTTCGACGACCTCGACGCCGACGCCGACACCCGTCTCAGGGTGACCGGGCGCATCGCCGCCGGCCGTCCCCTTGGCCGCCCGCCGCGGCGCGGCGAGGCGCTGCGCGTCTTCACCGGCGCGGCGATGCCCGAGGGGCTGGACACGGTGATGATGCAGGAGGACTGCCGCGAGGACGGCGATGAGGTGATCATCCCCCCGGCCTCAGCCGCGGCGCCAACTGGCGCAAGGCCGGCGAGGACATCAAGGCGGGGACGACGATCCTGCGCCGCGGGCACAGGCTGCGGCCGCAGGACGTGGGCCTCGCCGCCTCGGTCGGGTGCACCTCGCTCGCCGTCTACCGGCCGCTCAAGGTGGCGATCTTCTCGACCGGGAACGAGGTGCGCGAGCCGGGCGAGACGCTGACTCCGGGCACGATCTACGACTCGAACCGTTACGTGCTCGCCGCCTTGCTGGAGGCGCAGGGCTGCGCCGTGACCGACTTCGGCATTCTCGCCGACGACTTCGAGACGGTGCGTACGGCGCTCGAGGCCGCGGCGCGGGCGCACGACCTCCTGATCACCTCGGGCGGCGTCTCGGTCGGCGACGAGGACCACGTCAGGGCCGCCGTCGAGGCGCTCGGGCGGCTGCACTTTTGGCGCCTGGCGACCAAGCCGGGCCGGCCGCTCGCGTTCGGCCAGGTGGGCACGGCGCCGTTCGTCGGCCTGCCCGGCAATCCGGTGGCGGCGATGGTCACCTACCTGCGCATCGCCCGGCCCCTGATCCTGCGCCTCGCCGGCTGCACCGAGGTGACGCCGAAGCTTTACCGGGTGCGGGCCGACTTCGAGCACAAGAAGAAGCGCGACCGCCGCGAATGGGTCCGCGCCCGTCTGGTGACGCGCGACGACGGCAGCCTCGCGGCCGAGAAGTTCCCCCGCGCGGGCGCCGGCATCCTGTCCTCGCTCGTCGCCGCCGACGGCTTGGTTGAACTGCCCGAGGACATGACCCAACTGACCAGGGGAACGATGGTCGATTTTCTGCCGTTCAGCGAGGTCACCGGATGAAGATCCTGTATTTTGCCTGGCTGCGCACCAAGATCGGGGCCGGCAGCGAGGAGGTGACTCCGCCGGCCGAAATCGAGGACGTGGGCGGCCTCATCGACTGGCTCAAGGGCCGCGGCGGCGGCTACGCCGAGGCGCTCGACGACCTGTCTCTGGTGCGCGTCGCGGTGAACCAGGAGCACGTCGGCCTCGACCACCCGGTCAAGGCGGGCGACGAGGTCGCGTTGTTCCCGCCGGTCACCGGCGGCTGAGACGGGGCAGCCGGGCGTGATCCGGGTCCAGGAAGAGGACTTCGACGTCGGCGCCGAGATCGCGGCGCTGGTTCGCGGCAACCACGAGATCGGCGGCGTCGTCACCTTCGTCGGGCTGGTGCGCGAGGTGACCGGCGGCGCGCCCATCGCGGCGATCACGCTCGAGCACTACCCGGGCATGACCGAGCGCGGGCTCGCCAAGATCGAGGCCGAGGCGCATCAGCGCTGGCCGCTCTCGGCGAGCCTGATCGTCCATCGTTGCGGCCGCCTCGAGCCGGGCGAGCGGATCGTTCTCGTGATCACCGCCTCGGCGCACCGCCGCGCGGCGTTCGAGGCTTGCGAGTTCCTCGTCGACTGGCTCAAGACCAAGGCGCCGTTCTGGAAGCTCGAGGAGACCGGCGAAGGCGGACGGTGGGTCGAGGCGAGGCACGCGGACGCCGCCGCCGCCGAGCGCTGGACCAAGGGGTAACGCGGCGGACGCCGACCCGCCCCTGGAGTGCAGCGCCGGCACGGCCCGGCGCGGCGTGCGCCCCGGCCGGACTTCGGTTATCCTTAAGTCTCTCGCGGTCACCCGCAGTCACCGGGGGGACGGCATGAAGAACGGCTTTCGCGTCATCGACTCGGACCTCCACGTCATCGAGGGCGGAGGTCTACGAGCGCTACCTCGACGAGCGCTACCGCGACCGGGCGCCGCGCTACCTGGGCTGGAGCCCGACCAACTTCCCGCACTGGGAGGTCGCGGGCCAGACCATCCCGCCGTGGGCCGCCGACGACGACGTGGTCGGGCCGCAGCAGCACCTCGACGCGCCGCAAGAGGCGATCTACGCGCCGATCCGCGCGCGCGGCTACGACGCCGCCTCGGCGCTGGCGGCCATGGACGCCGAAGGCATCGACGTGGCCGTCGTCTACCGCACCTTCGCCCACATGGTGGTGTCGATCGACGGCCTCGACGCGGCCTACGCCACCGCCTGCTGCGCCGCCTTCAACGACTGGCTCGCCGACTACTGCCGGGCCGAGCCTAAGCGCCTGAAGGGCGCGGCGATCGTCTCGCTGCACGACCCCGAGCTCGCGGCGCAAGAGGCGCGGCGCGCGGTCGAGGACAAGGGCCACGTCGCCGTCGTGCTGCTGCCCATGCCGGTGCACGGCCGTTACCTCAACGCCCCGGAGTGCGACGTCCTGTGGCGCGAGATCGCGCGGCTCGGCGTGCCGCTGGCGATCCACGGCACCAGCGGCGGCGCGTCGGACGACTTCGTGGCCAACCGCTTCCGCGGCCAGCCCAGCTTCCGCACGCTCAATCACGCCGCCGCGTTCCCGCTCGAACTCATGCTGGCGCTGGGCGCGCTCACGGCGGGCGGCGTGTGCGAACGCTTCGCCGGGCTCAGGATCGCCTTCCTCGAAGGCAACTGCGGCTGGCTGCCGTGGTGGCTCGACCGCCTCGACGACCAGTGGCGCAAGTACGGCGGCGGCGAGAAAACGAAACTTTCGGCGCTGCCGAGCGAGTACTTCCGGCGCCAGTGCTTTATCAGCACCGAGTGCGACGAGGGGTTCCTGGGCGCGGTGATCGACGCTCTCGGCGACGACAACATCGTGGTCTCGACCGACTACCCCCACGCCGACGGCCCCTACCCCCACGGCGTCGACACCTTCCTGGCGCTCGAAGGCGTCAGCGCGGACTCGAAGCGCAAGATCCTGTGGCACAACTGCGCCCGGCTCTATGGGTTCGATATGGAGGCCATTCCGGCCCGCGAGTGAACCCGGCCGATTCGCTCGGCCAGCCGCTCCATCACACATCCGCGTGTTCTAAAACGGCCAATA
>JADFMW010000052.1 GCA_022563655.1 Pseudomonadota bacterium | reverse complement strand
TTCCAGTGCTGCTGCGCGGCGTGCGCCGCGTCGAGCGCTTGGTCGATCTCGCGCGCCGTCGCCAGCGGCCGCTCGGCGTAGACGCTGCCGTCGACCGGCGTGATCGCCGTCAGGGTGTCTGCCATGGTTTCTCGACCTCGGTGGTACGGGGCCGAGTGTCGGTCATTCGCGCCGGCGAGGCAACGGTGACCGCGTGAAATCGCTGGCCCCGGCGCGCCACTTGCCGTTTAACTTGCGGCCATGGTAGCACGGCCGATCATCATCGATTGCGACCCGGGTCAGGACGACGCGGTCGCCCTGCTGCTCGCGTTCGCCTCGCCCGAGCTCGATGTGGTCGCGGTGACCACGGTCGCCGGCAACGTGCCGCTCGAGCTGACGGCCAGGAACGCCCGCTGCGTCTGCGAGCTCGCGGGGCGCCCCGACGTGGCGGTCTACGCCGGCTGCCCGCGGCCGATTCTCAGGCGTCTCGAGACCGCCGAGCGCGTCCATGGCGCGACCGGGCTCGACGGCGCCGACCTGCCCGAGCCGACCATGCCGCTCGCCTCCGGCCATGCGGTCGAGTTCCTGATCGAGCGGCTGATGGCCTCCGACGGCGACGTCACCCTGGCGGCGATGGGGCCGCTCACCAACCTCGCGCTCGCCGTCGTCGAGGAGCCGCGCATCGTGCCCAGGATCCGCGAGATCGTGCTCATGGGCGGGGGCATGGGTCCGGGCAACGTCACCGCGGCGGCCGAGTTCAACATCCACACCGATCCCCACGCCGCCGCGGTGGTCTTCTCGGCCGGCGCACCGCTCACCATGATCGGCCTCGACGTCACGCTCAGGGCCATCGCCACGCCCGAGCGGGTGAAGGTGATCAGCGCCTTGCGCCGGCCGGCGGCGGCGGTCGTCGCCGCCATGCTCGAGACCCATCTCGCCCGCGCCGCCAAGCGCCCCGGCGGGCGCGGCACCGCGCTGCACGACCCCTGCGTCATCGCCTACCTGCTCAGGCCCGAGCTGTTCGAGGCGCGGCCGATGCACGTCGCGGTCGAGACGGCGAGCCCGCTCACCCTCGGGCAGACCGTGGTCGATCGCGCCGGCGTCTCCGGCGAGCCGCCGAACGCCAACGTCGTCGTCGATATCGATGCCGACGGATTCTTCCGGTTGTTGACCGAGCGACTCGGGCGCCTGTGAGCCGCGGCGGGCGGGGTTGACGCGCCCTGCCGGGCCGTCGGATGATCAGTGCCGACGATGAGCCATGCGCAAATCTTTCGTTGTAATACAAATTGTAACGAGTAGATCCAAAGAGATAGAGTTAAGTTCCTGAAACCCGATCGAGGGGGCCGAGGAGTTCATGACGGACGATGCATCGGCCGCGCAACGGCCGGAGACGATCAACCGGTTGCGCCGCAGCGTGCTTCCCGCCCTTGCGATGCTGGCGGGCATGCAGCTCGACGTGTTCACGCCCCTGAAGGACGGGCCGCTGAGCGCCGAGGGGCTCGCCGCGACCCTCGGCGTCGAGTCGGAAAAGCTCGCGCCGCTGCTCTACACCCTGGTCACCACCGGGTTGCTCGAGACGAGGGACGGGGTCTTCGCCAACAGCGCCGAGGCCGATCGCTTCCTGGTCCGGGGCGCGCCGGACTACCTGGACGGGCAGCGCGAGAGGTTCGCCGAGCATTGGCACGCGGTCCTGCAGACGGCGGAGACGATCCGCACCGGCACGCCGCAGGCGAAGCACGATTTCGCGTCGATGGGCGAGACCGAGCTGGAGGCCTTCTTCCGCCGCAGCCACCCCGGCACGCTCGCGGCCGGGCGCGAGTTGGCGGCGCGCTTCGATCTGTCGTCGCGCCGCGCGCTGCTCGACGTCGCCGGCGGATCGGGCGGCCTCTCGATCTCGCTGTGCAGGGCCTGCCCGCGGCTCCGCGCGACGGTGGCCGATCTGCCCGGGGTGACGCCGATTACGCGGCGCTTCGTTGCCGAGGCCGGCGCCGCCGACCGCATCGAGATCGTCGAGGCCGATCTCCTGGCTAAACCCCCGCAAGGGTCGTACGACATGGCCGTGCTGATGTCGTTCGTTCAAATCCTGGCGCCCGACGACGCCCGCCGCGCGGTCGCCAACGTCGGCCGGGTGGTCGAGCCGGGCGGCGCGATCCATATCATCGGCAATGGGGTGATCGACGATTCGCGGATATCTCCGCCCGAGAACGTGGCGCACGGTTTGGTGTTCCTCAACTTCTACGACGACGGGCGGGCCTACACCGAGGGCGAGTACAGGGAGATTTTGGCCGCGGGCGGGTTCGTCGGCGTCGAGCGCATGCGCCTCGATAGCGGGCTCAACGTCGTCTCCGCCCGAAAACCCGGGTAGCGGCTTGGCCGCGAGCGCAGTCACCCTTTCGCGCCCCTCGCTTGTGCAAAGCCCACACACCGACGGGTCTTGATTTGTCCACACCTTCATGGTCCGAGCTGTTTCGCGGCCGCAACGCCGCCTACACGCTGATCCTCGACCTCGGCATCGGCCTGCACGCGATCGACGTTTTCATCATCGCGACGGTGATGCCGGAGGTCGTCGCCGACATCGGCGGCGTGGCGTTCTACACTTGGCCGGTCATGCTCTACATGGTCGCCTCGATCGTCGGCGCGGCGTGCGGCGGACCGATCATGGCGGCGCTCGGCACCCGACGGGGATACGCCGCGGCGGCGGTCGCGTTCCTGATCGGATCGGTCGGCTGCGCCGTCGCGCCGGGCATGGCGTACCTGCTGATCGCGCGCGCGGTGCAGGGCGTTGGCGGCGGCGTGATCATCGCGTTGTCGATGGCGCTGGTGCGCGAGCTTTACCCGGCGAACCTGCGCACGCGGGCGCTGTCGACGATCTCGGCGACCTGGGGCGTCGCGGCGCTGTTGGGCCCGCTGGTGGGCGGGGTGTTCTCGGAGATCGGCTGGTGGCGCGGCGCGTTCTGGGCCGGCGTGCCGGTGATCGTGCTGTTCGCGGCCCTGGCGTGGCGCACGCTTCCCGCGGCGCTGGCCGCGGCACGAGTACCGGCCTTTCCCCTGCGCCGCATCGCGCTGCTCGGGGCCGGGGTCCTCGGCGTGGCGCTCAGCGGCAACGTCGAGCCGCTCCCGGCGCGGCTCGCGCTCGTCGCCGCGGCACTCTTCTTGCTGGGACAGACCTTCCGCCTCGACCGCGGCGCCGCCAACCGCCTGTTCCCGACGCATCCGCTGTCGATCGCCAACCGGGTGGGCGTCGCCTACTGGATGTTCTTCCTGATCTCGGTGACGCACAGCGCGATCGGCGTGTTCATGCCGCTGCTGGTGCAGGTCCTGCACGGCGGCTCGGCGCTCCTTGCCGGCTACTTCAACACCATCCTGGCGCTCGCGTGGACCTCCGGCGCGCTGGCCAGTTCGGGGTTCGAGGGACGCTGGGTGCGCCGCGTCATCGTCCTCGGCCCGGTGGCGATTGCCTGTGGCTTCGCCGGCCAGGCTCTGGTGGTCGTCGACGGATCGCTCCCCGCGCTCGCCGTGTTCGTCGCCCTGACCGGTCTCGGCATCGGAATATGCCACGCTCACATCGTCCATTGGACGATGTCGGCGGCGCGCCAAGGCGAGGAAGGGCTCACCGCCTCGTCGATTCCCACCGTGCGCATTCTGGGTGTCGCGTTCGGTGCGGCGCTCGCCGGCATGGTGGCGAATGCCGCCGGCCTGGCGGCGGGCGTGTCCGAGGCCACGGTCGCCGCGGCCGCCGCCTGGGTCTATGGCTTGTTCATCGCCGCACCCTGCTTGGTCGTGGTGCTCGCGCTGCGGCTGGTATGGCTGCACCGCGCCCGCGAGGCCGTCGCCGCCGATTGAGGACGCCGAGTCTGAAAACGTGAAATGGCGAGTCAATCTTTGTATGATGTCCATGGTCGGCGGCGCCGGAGCGCAAGAGCGCCAGAGCGCCAGAGCGCAAGAGCGGCGGCGCCGCGATCGAGGGTGCGAGCGGTTCATGGCCAAGGATGAGCGCAAGCTTCCGGCGCGGGTCTCGAACGCCGAGGTCAAGGCGTTCCTGAGCCGGGTCGCGGCGGCGCCGGCGCCGCGGTCGGCCGGCGAGCGGGGGCGGCTGATCTTCGCCATGGACGCGACCGCCAGCCGCGAGCCCAGCTGGGACCACGCGTGCCAGATTCAGGGCGAGATGTTCGAGGCCACCGCGGGCCTCGGCGGTCTCGAGATTCAGCTCGTCTATTACCGCGGCTTCGGCGAGTTCCGGCACACCAAGTGGCTGATCGATTCGCGCTCTCTGGTGCGCCAGATGACCGGTGTGTTCTGCCTCGGCGGCCACACCCAGATCCGCAAGGTGCTGCGCCACGCCATCGCCGAGACCAAGCGCAAGCCGGTCCACGCCGTGGTCTTCGTCGGCGACTGCATGGAGGAGGACGTCGATTTGCTGTGCCATCTCGCCGGCGAGCTTGGCCTGCTCGGCGTCCCCGTATTCATCTTCCACGAGGGCCGCGAACCCATCGCCGCCCGCGCCTTCCGGCAGATCGCGCGTCTGACCAAGGGCGCATATCTGAGCTTCGACGCGGCCAGCGCCCGGCAGCTCCGCGAACTGTTGAGCGCGGTCGCCGTGTACGCCGCCGGCGGCCGGCGCGCGCTCGAGGACCTGGGCAAGCGGGCCGGCGGCGCGGTCCTGCAGATCGCCAACCAGGTGAAATGAGGCCGGCGTAAAGGCTCGGCATGGTCTTCGCCTACCTGCTTATCGGCGCCGCGTTGCTTGGGGTCATCCTGGTGTTCGCGCGGCTGTTCGCCAAGGCCGACCCGGCGACGCTCGCCGTCGCGCTCAAGTGGATCGGCGGCACCCTAGGCGTGCTGCTGGTAGTTTTTCTCGTCGTCCGGGGCTTCGGCTCCTTTGCTCTGCCGCTGGCTTTTCTCGCGCTGATGATGCTGCGTCGGCGGCTCAAGCGCTCGCCGCTGGGTGGTCCATTCGGCGGCTTCGGCTTTCCCGGGCGCGCCCAGCCGACGCCGGGCCAGAGTTCGGAGGTCGAGACGGCCTATCTCCGCATGACGCTCGAGCACGACAGCGGCGAGATGGCGGGCAAAGTGCTGCAAGGGCCGTTCGCCGGACGCGATCTGGGCAGCCTCGACCTCGACGAGCTACTCACCCTGTTGGCCGAATGCGCGCGTGCCGACCAGCAGTCGGCGCGCCTCGTCGAGGCCTATCTCGACCGCGGCCCCCATGGCGGCGACTGGCGTGACAGGATGGACGCCCGCGAGCGCGCCACCGGGGCCGTCGGCAAGGCGGGTATGACGACCGAGGAGGCCCGGGAGATCCTCGGCGTCGGCGCCGACGCGACGCCCCAGGAGATCAAGGACGCCCATCGCCGGCTGATGCAGACCAATCACCCCGACCGGGGCGGCTCCACCTACCTCGCCGCCAAGATCAACCTCGCCAAGGAGGTTTTGCTCGGCGCCTGAACCGGGCCGCGCGCCGGGCCGCGCGCCGGGCCGCGCGCGCCCGGCGGCCGGAGCGGCAAGGTGTTGCGGCAAGGTGTTGCGGACATTGCCGCTGCTTTGGGCTAGTATCCGCGCCCCGCCGGGGCGGCTCCGCCGCGCCTTGGCATGACCGGACTGCAGCACTCGCGTGTGGACTTGAGGGACGGGCCAATGAACAGTCTAATCGTTCCGCGGGCGAGGCGAATCGTTCCGCGGGCGAGGCGAATCGTTCCGCGCGCGAGGCCGGAGGGGTGATGGCTCGACCGATTCGCAAGGCCGTGTTCCCGGTCGGCGGTCTCGGCATCCGGTTCCTGCCGGCCACCAAGGCGATGCCCAAGGAGATGCTGACCGTCGTCGACAAGCCGTTGATCCACTATGCGGTCGAGGAGGCGCGCGCCGCCGGCATCGAGGAGTTCATCTTCGTCACCGGCCGCGGCAAGAGCGCCATCGAGGACCACTTCGACCTTTCCCACGAGCTGCAGCAGACCTTGGCCGCGAAAGGCAAGACCGAGGAGATCGAGCAACTGCGCTCGTGGCTGCCGGGACCGGGCCGGGTCGCCTACACGCGCCAGCAGGAGCCCCTGGGCCTCGGCCACGCCGTGTGGTGCGCGCGCAACCTGGTCGGCGACGAGCCGTTCGCGGTGGTGCTCGCCGACGATCTCGTGCTGTCCGAGACGCCGTGTCTCAAGCAGCTCGCCGACGTCCACGGCGAGACCGGAGGCAACGTCGTGGCGGTGACGGAGGTGCCGCGCGAGAGCACCAACCGCTACGGCATCCTCGACATCGCCAACGACGACGGACGCCTGGTCGAGGTCGCCGGTCTGGTCGAGAAGCCCGACCCCGCCGCCGCGCCTTCGACGCTCTCGATCATCGGCCGCTACATCCTGTTGCCCCAGGTATTCGACCGTCTCGCGCGGCTCAAGCGCGGCGCCGGCGGCGAGATCCAGCTCACCGACGCGCTCGCCGAGATGATCGGCGCGGCCCCGTTCCACGGCCTGCGCTTCGAGGGCGAACGCTTCGACTGCGGCAGCAAGGTCGATTATCTGCGGGCCAACATCGCGTTCGCGCTCGACCGCGACGACCTCCGCAGCGAGGTCGCGGCGTTCCTGCGCTCCTTCTGCTCGGACCTCGCGTTGCACGACCGTTGACCGGGGCAGCGTAAGGGGGGTTGGGCCATGCGCATCGCGATGATCGGAACCGGCTACGTGGGCCTCGTCTCGGCCGCCTGCTTCACGGAGTTCGGCGTCGAGGTGGCGTGCGTCGACCGCGACGCCGACAAGATCGCGCGCCTCGGCCGGGGCGAGGTTTCGATTCATGAACCCGGGCTCGCCGAGCTTGTCGCCGGCAACCTGCGCAGCGGCAGGCTGAGCTTCGGCACCGACACGGCGGCGGCGGTCGCGGACGCGGACGCGGTGTTCATCACCGTCGGCACGCCGAGCCGCCGCGGCGACGGCCACGCCGACGTGCGCTACGTCTATGATGCGGCGCGCGAGATCGCCCCTGCGCTCGACGGCTATACCGTCGTCGTCACCAAGTCGACGGTGCCGGTCGGCACCGGGCGCGAGGTCGAGCGCGTCGTCCGCGAGCTGCGCCCCGACGCCGACTTCGACGTGGCTTCGAACCCCGAGTTCCTACGCGAGGGTTCGGCGATCAACGATTTCATGCGTCCCGACCGGATCGTGGTCGGCGCCCACTCGGAGCGCGCCCGGGCGCTGCTCTCGGCGCTCTACCGTCCGCTGTTCCTGATCGAGACCCCGGTGCTGTTCACCAGCCTCGAGACCGCGGAGCTCGTCAAGTACGCCTGCAACAGCTTCCTCGCGACCAAGGTCACCTTCATCAACGAGATGGCGGATCTGTGCGAGAAGGTCGGGGCCGACGTCCACGACGTCGCCCGGGGCCTCGGCCTCGACGGGCGCATCGGCCGCAAGTTCCTTCACCCCGGCCCCGGCTTCGGCGGCAGCTGCTTCCCCAAGGACACCCTGGCCCTGGTGCGCTCCGCCCAGGAGTATGGCGCTCCGACGCGCATCGTCGAGACCGTGATCGAGGTCAACGAAGCGCGCAAGCGCCGCATGGCCGAGATCATCGCCGGCGCCTGCGGCGGCGCCGTGACGGGCAAGAGCATCGCGGTGCTCGGCCTCACCTTCAAGCCCAACACCGACGACGTGCGCGAGGCGCCGAGCCTGGTCATCGTCCCGGCGCTGCAGGCGGCCGGAGCGACGGTCCGCGCCTTCGACCCCGCCGGCATGGAAGAGGCCAAGCGCTGCCTTGAGAACGTCGTCTGGTGCGAGGATCCCTACGCCGCGATCGAGGGCGCCGACGCGCTGGTCATCCTGACCGAGTGGAACGAGTTCCGCGCGCTCGACATCGGGCGCGTCAAGCGCCTGATGAAGGCGCCGGTGATGGTCGATCTGCGCAACGTCTATGAGCCGGACGAGATGGCCGCGGCCGGGTTCCGCTACGTCTGCCTCGGTCGCGCCGTCGCGCCGCCCGACACGCCGACGACCGAATGAGCCCGCGGCGGCGAAGGCCGAACTTGCCTGCCATACGGACTCGACGATTGCGAAGAGCGGGGCGACATGGTCTCTGAGAAACTCACGCTGCAAAGCGTCAAAGCGCGGCCGGTTCTCGTGCCGCTGAAACGGCCGATTGTGTCCAAGGTCGGCTTGTTCGAGCAATGGCCGCTGATCCTCATCGATCTCTACACCGAGGAAGGGATCATCGGGCGAAGCTACATCCAGCCTTACATCGAACAATCCGCCCGGTATCTGGTGCCGGCGATCCTCGATCTGGCGGCGGCGCGCAAGGGGCGGCCGGTGGCGCCCTTCGACGACTTCCGCCAAGGGATAGGCTCGCTTCACCTGGTCGGGCGCGACGGGGTGTCCTTGATCGCCGTGGCCGGGCTCGACATGGCCGCCTGGGATGCGTTGGCCAAAGCCGCGAACCTGCCGCTCGCGGTGTTGCTCGGCGGCACCCTGGGGCCGGTCCCGGCCTATAACACCAACGGCCTGTGGCTGACGCCGCTCGAAGGTCTCGGCGAGGAAGCCGCGGAGCTGGTCGGCGAAGGGGGCTTCGGTGGGATCAAGCTTCGCCTCGGCCGCGAGCGCCTTGACGATGACCTCGCCGCCATCGCGGCCGTGCGCGAGGCCGTCGGCGCGGAGGTCAAGCTGATGTCCGACTTTAACCAGGGGCTATCGCTCGGCGACGCCCTGCACCGCTGCCACGGCCTCGACGACCAGGGCCTCTATTGGTTCGAGGAGCCGATCGCCTACGACGACATCGCCGGCTATGCCCAACTGACCCGCGAGGTGAAGACGCCGATCCAGCTCGGCGAAAACTTCTACGGGCCCCGCGCCATGCACCAGGCGGTGCAGGCCGGCGCGGGCGATTACGTCATGCCCGATCTGATGCGCATCGGCGGCGTGACCGGCTGGCTGCGCACGGCGGCGATTGCCGGCGCGGCCGGGATCGAGATGTCGAGCCACCTTTTCCCGGAGGTCTCGGCCCACCTCATGCGCGTGACCGAGACCGCGCATTGGCTCGAGTGGGAGGACTGGGCCGATCCCATTCTCGCCGAACCGTTTCAGCTTGAAAATGGCTGCCTGATCATCCCCGACGTAGCCGGCAGCGGAGTGCAGTGGAATGAAGACGCGGTTACGCGGTACGCCTTGGAGAGCTAAATCGTCGACCGCATGCCAAGGGTGCTCGAACGGCTCGATGCCGAGATCGATTGACACAATGGAATTCGTCGACGGAGCCTAGGTGGCGTCAGATGGGGCAAGCACACAGCTTTCATTCGAGCGTGCTGCGCGAGTACGACATCCGCGGCGTCGTCGGCGAGACGCTGTCGGCGGCGGACGCCAACGCGGTCGGCCGCGCCTTCGCCACGCTGGCGGCGCGGCGGGGCGCCGGGCGGCGCATCTGCGTCGGCTACGACGGCCGGCTGAGCTCGCCCGAGCTCGAGCGGGCGTTGGTCGCGGGCCTCGCCGCCGGCGGCGTCGAGGTGCTGCGGGTCGGGCTGGGGCCGACGCCGATGCTCTACTTCGCGGTCCATCACCTCGACGCCGACGGCGGCGTGATGGTCACCGGCTCGCACAATCCGCCCGACCAGAACGGCTTCAAGTTCATGATGGGCAAGGGGCCGTTCTTCGGCGCCGACATCGTCGAGCTCGGCCGCGTCGCCGCCGCGGGCGCCGACACGGGCGGCGAGGGCAAGGTGGCGGAGCGCCCGGTCTTCGACGCGTACGTCGCGCGCCTCGCCCGCGACTACGCCGGGGACCGGCCGCTGAAGGTGGCCTGGGACGCCGGCAACGGCGCCGCCGGCGAGGCGATGGCGCGCCTCGTCGAGCGCCTGCCGGGCACGCACATATTGCTCAACGAGACCATCGACGGCACCTTTCCGGCGCACCACCCCGACCCCACCGTGGTCGAGAACCTGGCCCAGATCATCGCTGCGGTGAACGGCGAGGGCTGCGACCTCGGGATCGCCTTCGACGGCGACGGCGACCGCATCGGCGTCATCGACGAGCGCGGCCGCGTTCTGTGGGGCGACCAGCTTTTGGCGATCCTCGCCGCCGACGTGCTGCGCCGGCGGCCGGGCGCGACCATCATCGCCGACGTCAAGGCGAGCCAGGTGCTGTTCGACGAGATCGAGAGGCTGGGCGGCGTGCCGCTGATGTGGCGCACCGGGCACTCGCTGGTCAAGTCCAAGATGATGGAGACGGGCAGCCCGCTGGCCGGCGAGATGAGCGGGCATATCTTCTTTGCCGACGGCTACTACGGCTTCGACGACGCGCTGTACGCCGCCGTCCGGCTGCTCTCGATCGTCGCGCGCTCGGACCAAAGCCTGGGCGCCATGCGCGACCGTCTGCCCGCCGTCGTCAACACGCCCGAGCTGCGCTTCGCCTGCCCCGAGGAGCGCAAGGTGGCCGTCGTCGACGAGGTCCGCGGCCGCTTGCGCGCCGCCGGCGCCGAGGTCAACGACATCGACGGGGTGCGGGTGACGACGGCCGACGGCTGGTGGCTGTTGCGCGCCTCGAACACCCAGGCGGTGCTCGTCGCCCGCTGCGAGGCCTCCGACGCGACGGCGCTCGACCGGCTGAAGGCGGACCTCGCGGCCCAGCTCGAGGCGAGCGGGGTGGAGCCGCCGCCGTTCTGACGGCCAGAAATTGGCGGCCAGAAATTGGTGCCAATTTTTTTATACCGCGGCTTGCGCGACCTCGGTGACGCCGCGGACGATCATGTCGATGGCGACGTAGGACACGATCACCAAGCCGATGTAGGCGATCCAATGGTGGCGCTCGAGCAGCTTGGCGATGTAGTTCGATGCCACCGCCATCAGCGCGATCGACAGCGCCAGCCCGAAGATCAGCACCCCCAGGCTGTCACGCGCCGCGCCGGCGACCGCGAGCACGTTGTCGAGCGACATCGAGACGTCGGCGATAACGATGGTGATGAGGGCCTGGCGCAGGGTCTTCGGTTTCACGGTCGGACGTGACGCTCCCGCGTCCGCCGCGGCCGGGTTCGCCGCCGGCGCGTGCATGTGGCCGACGCGAATATCGCGCCACATCTTCCAGCACACCCACAGCAGCAGGAGACCGCCGGCAAGCGTGAGGCCGATGATCGCCAGCAGCTTGAGGGTGAAGAAGGCGAACATCACCCGCAGCACGGTCGCCCCGGCGATGCCGATGACGATGGCGCGGCGCCGCAATTCGGGCGGCAGGCTCGCCGCCGCCATGCCGATGATGATGGCGTTGTCGCCCGACATCACGATGTCGATGACGATGACCGATCCCAGCGCCGCCAGCTCGGAGCCGGTCAGGAAATCCCACACGCTTCGTCGCCCCCGGGAATGTGCCCTTATCCTTCATAGGCGGGGGCGCGGTCCGAGACAAGGACAACCCGCGCCGAGCGCCGGTTTGCCGCGCCCGGCGATGGTGCTAGGGTTCCGCGCGGGACCTGAGTCATCGAACAGGAACACGCCCGGCATGTCCGGCGACGGCGCCGCCCCCGATTCACCCGCCATGGCCGTCGACCTCGGCGCCACGTTCGAGGACATCCGCGCGCCGCTGCGCGCGCTGTGCGCCCGGTTTCCCGGCGAGTACTGGCGCCGGCTCGACCGCGAGCGGGCGTACCCCGCCGAGTTCGTCGCCGCGCTCACCGAGGCGGGCTACCTCGCCGCGCCGATCCCCGAGCGGTACGGCGGCAGCGGCTTGGGCGTCGCCGCGGGGGCCGCGATCCTCGAGGAGATTCACAAGTCGGGCTGCAACGGCGGCGCGTGCCACGCCCAGATGTACACCATGGGAACCTTGCTCAGGCACGGCTCGGAGGAGCAGAAGGCGGCGTACCTGCCCGCCATCGCCTCGGGCGAGCTGCGCCTGCAGGCGTTCGCCGTGACCGAGCCCGAGGCCGGCACCGACACCACGCGGCTGCGCACCTCGGCCGAGCGCACCAACGACGGCTACGTCGTCAACGGCCGCAAGATATTCATCTCGCGCGCCGAGCACTCGGACCTGATGCTTCTGCTGGCCCGCACCACGCCGCTCGACAAGGTCGCCAGGCGCACCGAGGGCCTGTCGGTATTCCTCGTCGATCTGCGCCAGGCGGTGGGGCGCGGCCTGACGATCCGCCTGTCTGGGCTGCCCGTGATTGGCCAACGCGCCGCGAGGATGCGTCGAGGGAGCGTCACCGGTGCTAGGCAGGCATCATACGCAATTCGTATACGTCCGCCTGTGGACGAGTCAGCTGCAGGTCCGAAGGCCCGGAAGCGTTCCGCCAGCTCATGGATGTGCAATCTGAAGGCGCGGAGGTAGGCTCACTCTATGGCCAGCGTTCAGGCTGAGGAGGCGCCGCAGCCGGGAGAATGGCCGTCCTTGTTGTCGCTGTTCTTGGCAGGATTGTACGCTGCGCTGATCCCTCTGTTGGCGCAGCTGGAGACTAGTAGAGGCGTCACGATATTTCTGGCCGCGTCGGCAGGAATTTCCCTGTCGGTCTGGCTCATAGGCAAGCTGAGGTCCCGCTCGGGTCGCCTTCCAATGAAGCGGATTTTGGATTCCCTGCGCGCCCCGCCGGCCTCGATACTGTGGTTGCCCTTGCCGCTTTCCTTCTCCTGGGTCGCTGCTGAGATCGCGCGGGGCGTCCCAGGCCGTGCGGATTATTCGTTGGCGTTCGTCCTTTGGCTTACTGGCATCGCCGTTGTTGTAGGCATTTTCCTGCTTCCTCTGGGGATAGAGCACCGTCGCTCGCTTTGGACCAAGCTGAAGGCGTCCCCGTTCAGGGAA
>JADFMW010000218.1 GCA_022563655.1 Pseudomonadota bacterium | reverse complement strand
GCGCGTGGGGGACGCGGCTCGATCGCGACAAGTTCGAGGTCTTCATGATCCACACCGGCGACCCCAAGGACAAGGTCAGCGACGCCCTGGCCGCGCAATGCCACCACTTCTGGCACCGGCCGTCGACGCGATCAACGCTCAACAGGGAGCTCTTGAAGTTCATCCGGTCGCTCAAACTCGACGTGCTCATCTATCCCGACATCGGCATGGCGCCGGCCTACCAGATTCTCGGCGCCCTGCGACTGGCGCCGGTACAAGGAAACGGCCTCGGCCACCCGGTCACCTCCGGTCTGCCGGCGATCGACGTGGCGCTGAGCAGCAACGCGATGGAACCCGAAGGCGCCGACGCCCACTACAGCGAGCGGCTGGTGCGGCTTGCGAACCTTGGCTTCTGCTACGACGACGGGCCGGCATCGAGGTCGCGGGGCACGTTCCCGAGAGACGACGGCCCGAGAGACGACGGCCCGAGAGACGACGGCGGGCCGGTCTACATCTGCGCCCAGAACCTGAGCAAGATACTCCCCGACGAAGACCCGCTGTTCGCACGGATCGCGGCGGCGGTCCCAAACAGCGTGTTCTGGTTCATCAGCAGCCAATCCAACGCGGTGTCGGCGAAGTTCCGCGCGCGGCTGGAGCGCGCCTTCGCCGCCGCCGGCACCGAGGGCGGCGATCGGATCAAGATGCTCGCGCGGCTCGATCAGCAGAAGTTCTATGCCATGTACCGGGCGGCCGACATCGCGCTCGACAGCCACGGATGGTCGGGATGCAACACCACTTTCGAGGCGTTGGCGTGCGGCTTGCCGGTGGTGACGTGGCCCGGAGAGATGATGCGCGCCCGCCATTCCTGCGCCATCCTGGGCCAGATCGGCCTGACCGAGACGATCGCGGCGAGCGCCGACGAATACGTCGACATCGCGGTCAGACTCGGCCGGGACGAGACGTGGCGGTCGAAGATCGTGGAACAACTCGCCGAGTGCCGCCACGCGGCGTTCAACGATCCCGCGCCGATCCGCTCTCTCGAGGAGTTCCTTCTGGAGTCTCGTGGCCGGTAAGGCCAGTGCGTTTCGCGATCAAGGCCAGTGCGTTTCGCGATCAAGGCCAGGGCGCTTCGCGATCAAGGCCAGGGCGCTTCGCGATCAAGGCCAGGGCGCTTCGCGATCAAGGCCAGTGCGCTTCGCGATGGTGCGAAAATTCGAGGTCTGTCAGCGATTCGAGTGATTTACGGGATAGCGTGGCTCCCCAAACTCTGTTACCTATAGCGGTGGTTGAGTTCTGGCGCTTCCCGCGGTCAGCCGCGGGCGGATATTGGAGCGGGCCTCGAGCGCCGGGCCGGGAGCATGGCCTGCAACAAGGCCCGATGGGGGACTATCGGTTATCGGGGCTGCGTGGGACCGATCGGCGTGGTTGCTGGGTAGAACCGTAAGTTCGAGGCTTGGGCTCCGCTTGTCGCTTTGGGGGGGCCAAGGCGCGTTTGAGACGTTCGAACGGCCCGGGGGAACATGAGCGCAAAGCCGGATCGGCGACATCGGCGCAGCCATAAACGACGCTCGCCGCAAGGACCTCGGGCCGAGCGGCCCGGTGGCGCGGCGGCAGGGACCGGCGTGACGCAAGGCCGCCGTCCGCGGGCGGTCTTCGTCTGCGGCGCGGGCGAGATCGCGAGGGCCGCGCGCTCAAGGGCGCGGATCGGGCGCTTCCGGGAGGCGCTACTGGTGGGCGTTGCGGTGGTCGCGCTGTCGCTGCGCCCGGCCGCGGCTGGCCCCACGTTCTACGACCTCAACTCCCTGCTTTTCGAGCCGTCTCCGACCGATGTCCGAAGGCCGGCGCCGCTTCCCGCACCCTTGCGGGTGCCCTACCCGCAGCCGGCGCCCATCACTCAGCCGGCCGTCGTTCCGCGGCCGATTGTCGCCCCGCTACCGGCGCCCCCCGCACCGCCCGCCGCCCCCCCGGTCCGCCGGCCCGTGGCGGCCGCGCCGCCGGTGCCTCGACCGGTGCGCCCGGCCGCGATAGCGGGCCGGAAATGGCAACCGCACGTCGACATCGTCGGCAAGCTGGGAACGGATCGCTTCATCGGCGAGGTCGATCTTTTCATGCCGGTCCGGCAGGACGACAAATCGATGTGGTTCGTGAACCTGCGCGGCCAGATCGACGACGATGAGGAGTACGAAGCCAATCTCGGCCTCGGCTACCGGACGCTCACCGGCGACGGCTGGATCTGGGGCGCCAACATCTTCGGCGACGTGCGCGAGACCCAGCACGACAACACGTTCTACCAGGTATCGGCCGGCCTCGAGGCCATGAGCGAGGTGTGGGATGTTCGCTTCAACGGCTACCTCGTCGGGACCGACGCCAAGGATATCTCGAGCTTCCACGGGCTCAAGCTGATCGGCAAGCCGAAGCTCCACCCGGTGCTGGCGGATATCAAGCTGCAGGAGCGGGCGCTGGCGGGCATCGACGGCGAGGTCGGCTACCGGATCCCCGTGGGCGAGGACACACGGCTGTTCGTAGGCGCTTTCTACTTCGATGCGGACAATGTGGACGCGCTCGCCGGCCTGAAGGCCAGGCTGGAGACGCGCGTCCACGACCTCGGCTTCCTGGGGC
>JADFMW010000217.1 GCA_022563655.1 Pseudomonadota bacterium | reverse complement strand
AATGCCGTCGGCTCGGCGACCGCGATCTCGTTGACGACGCGCCGCGCGGCGACGTCGATCACGCTGACGTGGTTGGCGCCGAGGTTGGCGACATAGAGCAGCGCGCCGTCGCGGCTGAAGGTGAGGTTGTGCGGCTCGAAGAGGCCGTCGATTCTAGCCAGCTCCCGGTTCGCCGCGAGAGAAACGAGCGAGACCGTGCCGGCGCCGATGTTGCCGACGGCGAGCAGCCGGCCGTTGGGGCCGAGCGCCATGTGCTCGGGCTCGCTGTCGAGCGCCACCGTCGCCTCGACCTCGAGCGTCGCGAGGTCGACGATCGAGATCGTGTTGTCCTGGGTGTTGCTGGCGACCAGCTTGTTCAGCGCGGCGGAAACGACGACCTGGTGCGGCACCTTGCCGACCGCGACGCGGGCCACGACCCGGTCGGTCGCGGTGTCGATGACGGCGATATCGGCCGACGCCCGGTTGGGAACGTAAACGTAGCGCCCGGGCGTGGAGCCGTCCTCCAGGGCGGATGCCGGCGGCGACCACGCGGCGGCGGCGGCCCCGGCGGCGGCGAATACGATCAACCTGGCCCAAACCTTCATCGGCGCCCTCCATCGCTTGGCAAAGGCGAAGCTCCCCGGCACGGCGCACGGGGTCCCGGCTTGGTTCGCGCCCCCGGCTTGGTTCGCGCCCCGGCCCAGTGGCCTGCCCCGCGGCACTGTAAGGGTACTTCTCGACGACCGTCAATGGCTGGCGCGGTCGGCGACGCCGCGTGGGCGGCAACACCCACGCCCGTTGTGCATCGCCGCCGTCTCGAGGCGCGGCACGCCCGCGCGTGAGCGCCGCGATGGCAAATTGCCGGCGTTGGGCGTAAACTTGGCGCGTGAGCCACACGATCGCATTGGTCGACGACGACCGCAACATCCTCACGTCGGTGGCGATGGCGCTTGAGGCCGAAGGCTTTCGGGTCAAGAGCTACGGCGACGGCGAGGCGGCGTGGCGCGGGCTCATGGGAGGGCCTGCCGACCTCGTCGTCCTCGACATCAAGATGCCGCGCCTCGACGGGATCGAGCTGCTCACGCGCCTGCGCCGGCACAGCGACACCCCGGTGATCATTCTCACCTCGAAGGACGAGGAGATCGACGAGCTGCTCGGCTTCAAGGTGGGCGCCGATGATTACATCCGCAAGCCGTTTTCGCTGCGCCTGTTGATCGAGCGCATCCGCGCCGTGCTGCGCCGCGCCGATCCGGCGCGGGGCGAGGGCGACAAGGCCGCCGAGGCCAAGGTGGTGCGCGGCGACCTGGTGCTCGACCCGGGGCGGCACCTGTGCACCTGGCGCGGCATGCCGGTGGCGCTGACCGTGACCGAGTTCCTGGTTCTCAGGTCGCTGGCGGCCCGGCCCGGCCACGTGCGTAGCCGCGACCAGCTGATGGACGCGGCCTACGAAGACAACGTCTACGTCGACGACCGCACCATCGACAGCCACATCAAGCGCATCCGCAAGAAGTTCAAGGTTGTGGACCCGGGCTACGCCGAGATCGAAACGCTGTACGGGGTCGGGTACCGCTACGCCGCGAAATGAGCGCGCCCCCGGCAGCGGCCGCCAAGCTCGGACGCCGACGCGGCGAGGCCGCCGACCACGGCGCCCGGCGCCGGGTCCGCCGCGGACCGTTCTCGTCGCTGACCGGGCGCATCCTCGCCATCAACGTCATCGCGCTGGTCATCGTCGTCGTCGGCTTGCTCTACCTCGACGCTTACCGGCGCGGCCTCATCGAGACCAAGGGCGCGGCGCTGCGCACCCAGGGCGAGGTCATCGCCGGCGCGCTCGGCGAGAGCGTCGTCGTCGTCACGGATGAGAGCGAGCCCTTCATCGATGCCAAGGCGGCGCGCCAGCTCTTGAGACGGCTGGTCGTTCCGATCAAGACGCGGGCGCGTCTGTTCGACGCCCAAGGCGAGCTCGTCGCCGACAGCCGCTGGCTCTTGGGCGCCGGCGGGCTGGTCCAGACCGAGATTCTGCCGCCCTCGGCCGGCGCCGTCAGGCGGGCCGCCAACGCCGTCTACGCGTGGGTGGTTTCGCGGCTGCCGCCGAGGGAGACGCTCGAGACCTACGTCGAGAGCGCGGTGCAGCGCGCCGGCGACTACCAAGAGGTGGGCGTCGCGCTGGCCGGCGAAAGCGCGCGTGCGCTGCGCGACGCCGGCTCGGCCGGCGTCATCCTCAGCGTCGCCGTGCCGGTGCAGAAGTTCAAGCAGGTCCAGGGCGCCTTGATGCTGTCGACGTCGATCGACGACGTCGAGAACAGAGTGCGCGAGGTCCGCCTGACGATCCTCGAGCTGTTCGCGCTCGGCCTCGGGGTCACGGTGCTGCTCTCGATCTTCCTCGCCGGCACCATCGCCCGCCCGGTGCGGCGCCTGGCCGAGGCCGCCGACGCCGTGCGCCACGGCCACGGCAGCGCCGCCGACATCCCCGATTTCTCGCGGCGTGGCGACGAGATCGGCGACCTTTCGGTGGCCCTGAGCGACATGACGAAGACGCTGTCGGAGCGGATGGACGCGATCGAGCGGTTCGCCGCCGACGTCGCGCACGAGATCAAGAATCCGCTCACCTCGCTGCGCAGCGCGGTGGAGGCGA
>JADFMW010000216.1 GCA_022563655.1 Pseudomonadota bacterium | reverse complement strand
GGGACGTTGGCCTCGCCGAGTTGCGCCGGGTCTACGACGCCGTCGTGCTGTGCGTCGGCGCGTCCCTCGATCGTGCCTTGCACATACCGGGCGAGGACAAGTCTGGGGTCTACGGCTCGGCCGCGTTCGTTGGCTGGTACAACGCCCATCCCGACTTCCGCAATCTCGATCCCGACTTGAATACCTCAGCGGTGGCGGTCGTCGGCGTCGGCAACGTGGCGATCGACGTCGCCCGGGTGCTGGTGAAGACCAAGGCGGAAATGGCGGCGTCCGACCTGCCCGATTACGCCGAGCAGGTCATCCGGTCCTCGCCGTTGACCGATGTCTACATGCTCGGTCGGCGCGGACCCGTCGAGGCCAAGTTCACCAACGTCGAGCTGCGCGAGATGGGAAAGCTCGAGGACTGCGTCCCCCGGGTCGATCCCGCGCAGCTGCCCGATGGGGTCGGCGATTTGTCGGACCGCGACTGGCGCCTGAAGGAAAGGAACCTGGCGACGTTGCGGGAATTCGCCGGCCTCGGCTCCGAGCGGAAACCAAAGCGCGTGCATTTCCAGTTTTATGCGGCCCCGGTCGAGATCCTGGGCGGCGATCGGGTCGAGGGGCTGCGCCTCGAGCGCACCCGTGTCGTCGAGGGCCGCGCCGTGGGCACCGGCGAATTCTATACCATCCAGTGCGGCGTGGTGATCGCCGCCGTCGGCTACCGCGCCGGTCCGTTCGAAGGCGCGCCCTTCGATGCCGAGCGCCATATCGTGCCCAATGCGGATGGGCGGGTCGACGATGGCCTGTACGCCGCCGGCTGGATCATGCGCGGCCCCACCGGCGTCATTTCCAGCAATCGGGCCGACGGCGCCACCGTCGCCCAACACATCGGCGCCGACTTTCCCCAAGGAGCCAAGCCCGGCCGCGAGGCGTTCGAAAAACTGCTGGGCGAGCGCGGCGTGCGCTGGATCAGGTACGCCGATTGGCAGAAGATCGACCAGGCGGAGATCGCCAACGCGCCCGCGGGCGCACCGCGGCGCAAGTTCCTGACCGTCGAGGACATGCTGGCCGTCCTCTAGGCGCCGGAGATAGCGCCGGAGATGCCGCGGTCGATCGCGCGGCCGCGGGCGATGGGGAGGAGCGTTTCATGAAGCTGAGAACGACCGAGCCGTGGATGGCGGCCGCCGACTATGGGCGCACGCTGCGCGGGCTGACGATCAACCTTCTGGTGCGTGACACGGACGCCGCCCTGCCGTTCCACCGCGAGGTGCTGGACGCCGGGGTGGTTTACGCCGACCCCGACTTCGTGGTGCTGCGCAGGGGCGAGGCCGAGTGGATGCTGCACGCCGACCACACCTACCGCGACCACCCGCTCCACGGCAGCCTCGGCGCCGAGGTGGCGCGCGGCGTCGGCGCCGAGCTCAGGCTGCACGGCCGCGACCCGGACGCGGCCGAGGCGGCGGCGCGCCGGCTGGGATACGACGTGCTCGACGGGGCGACCGACAAGCCGCACGGCCTGCGCGAGGCATACATTCTCGACGCCGACGGCTACCTCTGGGTGCCCGACATCGCGATCCGCGCGTGACCAACGGATCGCGCCCGTCGGCGCGCGCAGGTTGGTGGGCCCATGAATGAGGCCCTCACCGGGCTCGCCGCCCTGTCGCTGGCGGCGTGGCTTTACCTCGTCTTCCTGCGTGGCCGCTTCTGGCGCGCCGAGCCGCGCCTTGCCTTGCCGGCGCAGGCGCAGGACTGTCCCGGCGCCTGGCCGGCGGTCGCCGCCGTCGTGCCGGCGCGCAACGAGGCGCCGCTGATCGGGCGCGCGCTCGGCGCGGTGCTGGCGCAGGACTATCCCGGCGTGCTCACGCTCGTCGTGGTCGACGACCACAGCGAGGACGGCACCGCCGAGGCGGCGCGCAAGGCCGCGGCCGCCGCCGGCCAGGGCGACCGCGTGAGCGTCGTCCGCGCCGCGCCGCTCCCCGCCGGCTGGGCGGGCAAGCCGTGGGCCCTGGCGCAAGGCGTCGAGCGGGCCGAGGCGATCGCCCCCGAGGCCCGCTACCTGTGGTTCACCGACGCCGATATCGAGCACGATCCGCCGGTGCTGCGCGCCCTCGTCGCCAGGGCCGAGGCCGGGCGCCTCGACCTGGTGTCGCTGATGGCGTTGCTCAACTGCGACAGCCGTTGGGAGCGGCTGCTGATGCCGGCCTTCGTCTTCTTCTTCCGCAAGCTCTACCCCTTCGCCTGGGTCAACGACCCGAAGCGCGGGACCGCCGCCGCGGCCGGCGGCTGCATGCTGGTGCGGCGCGGCGCGCTCGAGGCGGCCGGCGGCCTCGGCGCCATACGGGGCGCCTTGATCGACGATTGCGCCCTCGCCGGCGCGATCAAGCCGGACGGCCCCATCTGGCTGGGGCTTGCGACGGCGACGCGCAGCGTCCGGCGTTATGCGGGCCTGGGCGGCATTTGGAACATGGTCGCCCGCACCGCCTTCGCCCAGCTCCGCCACTCGGCGGCGCTGCTTGTCGCCACGATCATCGCCATGTTCGTCGTTTACCTCGGTCCCCCGATCGCGGCGATCGCCGGCGGCCTGGCGGGCGCTGTGCCGGCGGCCGTGATGGGCCTGGCGGCCTGGCTCCTGATGGCGGGCGCCTACGGG
>JADFMW010000051.1 GCA_022563655.1 Pseudomonadota bacterium | reverse complement strand
CAGGTCGCCCAGCGAACGTCGGCGCCGAGCGCGGTCAGCGTCTCGATCAGCACGGCGGTCTGGATCGTCATGTGCAGGCAGCCGGCGATGCGCGCGCCGGCGAGCGGCTGGGCGTCGCGGAACTCGTCGCGCAGCGACATCAGGCCGGGCATTTCGGTCTCGGCGATGTTGATTTCCTTGCGGCCCCAGTCGGCGAGCGAGGCATCGGCGATCTTGAAGTCGGTGGTGGCGGTCATCGGCGTCTCCAGGGTTTGGCGCGATACTCGTTTCGGCGCGGCACTATAGGCGAATTGCGCTGCGAGTCCAGGGCGCGCGCGGCGCTCAAGCGAGCGCGTTGAAATCGTCGAGCATGGCGGCGATCACGCCGGCGTCGGACTGGTCCATGATCGACTGGGCGCGGCGCGTCGCCTCGCCGATATCGAGGCTTCGGATGCGCTGCTTGACGAGCGGCAGCGAGACCGCCGACATCGACAGATCGCGGATGCCGAGGCCGAGCAGCAGCACCGCATAACGCGGGTCGCCGGCGACCTCGCCGCATACCGCGATCGGGATGCGCGCGCGCAACGCCGCCTCGGTCGTGAACTGGATCAGGCGCAGCACGGCCGGGTGCAGCGGGTCGAAAAGCGCAGCGACCTGCTCGTCGCCGCGGTCGATGGCCAGCGTGTACATGGTCAGGTCGTTGGTGCCGATCGAGAAGAAATCGCACACCCGGGCGAGCGAGTCGGCGGACAGCGCGGCGCCCGGCACCTCGATCATCGCGCCCAGCGGCGGCAGCGGATCGGCGATCGGCACACGGCGCCGGCGCAGCCGACGCACCACCTTGTCCATCACCTCGCGCACCTGGCGCACTTCCGCCGTGGTGCCGATCATCGGCAGCAGGATGCGTATCGGCCCGTGCGCGCTGACCCGCAGCATGGCGGCGAGCTGGGCCTCCAACAACGGGCGCACCTTGAGCGAGAGGCGGATCGCGCGCAAGCCCAGCGCCGGGTTCAGGCTGGGCTGGATGTGGCCGGCGATCGAAAAGGCCAGCTTGTCGCTGCCGGCGTCCAGGGTGCGCACGGTCACCGGGCGGCCGTCCATGGCCTCGATGAAGACGCGCAGCGTGGCGTACTGCTCGTCCTCGCTGGGCGGGTCCTCGCGGTTCATGTACATGAACTCGGTGCGCAACAGCCCGACGCCCTGGGCGCCGGCGCCGAGCGCGCCGTCGATCTCGCCGGGCAGCTCGAGGTTGGCCTGCAGCATGATGTTGACGCCGTCGCGGGTGACCGACGGCAGGTCGCGCAGGCGGGCGAGCTGGCGCTGGCGGCGCCGCAGCTCGGCACGGCGCGCTTCATAGCGTTCCAGCGTCGCGGGCTTGGGATTGAGCGTCACCTTGCCGGTGCCACCGTCGACCACGACCGAGTCGCCCGAATGCAGCTTGCCGACCAGATCGGGGACGCCGACCACCGCCGGCAGGCCGAGCGAGCGCGCCATGATCGCGGCGTGACCCTGGATGCCGCCGATGACCGTCGCGAAGCCGCCGACCAGCCGCGGGTCCATCAGTGCCGTGTCGGCCGGCGACAACTCCTCGGCGATGATCACCGAGCCTTCCGGCAAATCGGAGAACGCCTGGTAGGGCACCGCCATCAGGCCGCGCAACAGCCGGGCGCCGACGTCGCGCACATCGTCGAGACGCGCCGCGAAATAGTCGTCGTCCATCGCCAGGAAGGCCTGAGAGATCTCGGCGATCTCCTCGGAGACGGCGGCCTCGGCGTTGATCGCCTGATCGGCGATGCGGCGGTCGACGCCGCGCACCAGGCGCGAGCCGCTGAGCATCTGGGAATGGGCGTCCAACAGATAGCCGAGTTCCTCGGCGGCGCTGCCGGGCAGCGTGTCGGCCTTGTCGTGGAGCTTGGCGACCTGCTTCAGGGCGCGCGCCACGGCGTCGGCGAAACGCGCCCGCTCGGCCGCGATCGCGTCGGCCGCGATGGCGTATTTGGGCACTTCGATGATGCCCGGCTCGACGACATGCGCCGGCCCGATGGCGATGCCCGGCGAGACGCCGATGCCTTGCAGCACCTGCTCGGCGGGTCGCTTGGCCGGCTTCTGCTGCTGGGCGCTCATCGGCGCGTCAATCCTCTTCGAAGCTGTCGGCGACCAGCGCGGCGAGCGCGTCGGCGGCGCGTCGCGCGTCGCGGCCGCTGGCCGCGATCGCGATCGTCGAGCCGAGGCCTGCGGCCAGCATCATCAGCCCTAAGATCGAGTCGCCCGAGACGTCCATGCCGTCTTTGGAAACCGTTATATCGGCGTCGAACGCGCCGGCCAGCTTGACGAATCTCGCCGCCGCGCGGGCGTGCAGGCCCAGCTTGTTGACGATTGGAACGGTCCGGCGGACCGTCGCCGCGCCGTCGTGGTCGAGCGCGGCTTCGGTCATTTCTGGTTGCCGAGCAGGGCGCTCGCGACGTTGATGTATTTGCGGCCGGCGTCCTGCGCGCTGGCCACCGCGTCGCCGAGCGACTCGCTCTCGCGCACGCTCGCCAGCTTGACCAGCATCGGCAGGTTGACGCCGGCGATGACCTCGACCTTGGCCTCGTCGATGATCGAGATCGCCAGGTTCGACGGCGTGCCGCCGAACATGTCGGTCAGCAGAATCACGCCGCCACCGTCGTCGACGTCGGTGACGGCCTTGAGGATGTCGTTGCGGCGCTGCTCCATGTCGTCGTCCGGGCCGATGGAGATGGCGCGCATGTTGCGCTGCGCGCCGACGACGTGCTCGGTGGCGGCGATCATCTCCTCCGCCAGCCTGCCGTGGGTCACCAGTACTATCCCGATCATGTCGTGTCTTTCCCCCTGCTGCCCCTGGTTCTTAACCCGGGCTTCGATCGAGGTCGCGGTGGCGCACGCGGACGCGGTGGCCATGCTCGCCGATGAGCGCGGCGAGGCGTTCGGCGACGAACACCGATCTGTGCCGCCCTCCCGTGCAGCCGACGGCGATGGTGAGGTAGCTCTTGCCTTCGCGCTCGAACCGGGGCAGCAGCGGCGGCAGCATCGCCGCCAAGGCGTCGGAGAACGGCTTGAAGCCCGGATCGTTCGCGATGTGCTCTCCGACCGCCGGGTCGAGACCGGTGAGCGGCCTGAGCAGCGGGTCGTAATGCGGGTTGGTGAGGAACCGCACGTCGAACACCAGGTCGGCCTCGCGCGGCAGTCCGAGGCGATAGGAGAACGAGGTCACGAAGATGGTGAGAGCCGGGCGGTCGTCGAGCGCGAAGTTGCCGGCCACGATCCGCCGCAGGTCGCCCACCGCCAGCTCGGTGGTGTCGAGGACGAGGTCGGCCCTCTCGCGCAACCGCTGGATCAGGTTGCGCTCGTGCCGGATGCCGTCGATCACCGGGCGGTCGTCGGCGAGCGGGTGGCGGCGGCGGGTTTCGGTGTAGCGGCGCTGCAGGACCTCGTCGTCGCAGTCGATGAACAGGATTCGGACATCGAGGTCCTCGCGGGCTGCCAGCGGTGCGATTTCGGCCTCGAAGGCGTCAACCGTGAAATCGCGGGTGCGCACGTCGATGTTGATGGCCAACGCCTCGCTCCCGGTGGCGCCGGGGCGCAGCAGGGTCGAGAGCAGCTTGAGCGGCAGATTGTCGACCGCCTCGTAGCCGTTATCCTCGAGCGTCTTGAGCGCGGTCGTCCTGCCCGCTCCCGACATGCCGGTGACCAGCACCAGCCGGACGCGCGACGACGCGTCCGCCGGCGGTTCGGCGCCGGGTGCGTCGGAGGACGAAAGTGACGCCTGCGCGGTCATGGCTGGACGAGTATATCCCGTGTTGCCGCCTCGGCGGCAAGGCGCACCTTGGCGCAGGCCGAGGCGGCGAAAGGGTCGAGCCGGAAGTGCGGCAGGCTCACGCCGAGCAGCTCGCACGTGGCCGGCTCGGGCAGGCGTTCGATCTCGGCCGCCGCGACGAGGTCGATAACCACGGCTACGCGGGCGCGCTCGAGGCTGGGCACGCGCGCGAGACCCAGGCCGTGCACCTCGATCATACCCGTGATCGGCGGCGGCGCGCTGGCGGTCAGGCCGTCCGCCGCGGCCTCGAGCACCACCCGGTCGTCGGCGACGAGGCGGGCCCCGCCGTCGATCAGGCGCAGCGCCAGGTCCGACTTGCCGCTCCCTGGCGGGCCGCGCAAGACGACGCCGGCGTCGCCGAGCGCGACGCAAGTGCCGTGAATTTGGCTGGGCATGGGGGTGCAGGGTGGGCCGTTGGCCGGGCGCTGTCAATCGCGCGCGGGCGGCGGTCGGATAACCTCTCCCGGCGCGGCTGGGTCGCGGGCTACGCGGCGCGGCTGGATGAGTTGTTGGTAAGCAGCGCGTAGATGGCCTCCGCGCTGTCGCAACCGCGAAGCTTTTCGCAGAAGCTCCTGTCGCGCAGAAGCCGCGAGACCTGGGACAGGGCCTTGAGATGGTCGGCCCCCGCCGATTCGGGCGCCAGCAGTAAGAAAATCAGATCGACCGGTTGGTCGTCGATCGCCTCGAAGTCGATCGGATGATCGAGCCGCGCGAACAGCCCGTAGAGGCGGTCGATCTGGGGCAGCTTGCCGTGCGGGATGGCGATGCCGACGCCGACGCCGGTGGTGCCCAGGCGTTCGCGTTCGAGAAGCGTGTCGAAAATGGCGTGCTCATGAAGGCCGATGATCTCCGCGGCCCGGTGCGCGAGACCTTGTAGAGCCTGTTTCTTGCTGCCTACGTTGAGGTCGGCGATAACGCCTTCCGGGCTGACCAGCTCAGCAATTTCCATCGCGTGTTCCTCACCTTCATCCCTGGTATTATCCAGCGGTATTATTCAACGGTGCGCTCGCGGCCCCGGTTGTAGTCGCGGCGCTTGCGCTTGTGACGCCGGAGCCGTTTCTCGAGGTGCTCGACTGCCGAATTGAAGCTTATCTGGATGTCTGCATTTTCGGCGTGGCTCTCCCACGCCATCCCCCTGCCGACGCGAACCTGGATATCGGTGCGATACAACGGGCCTTCGCGCGAGAACGCGATGTGCCCGACCATCGCGCCATCGAAATATTTGCCGACCCCGCTGCCAAGCCGTGTCTGCGCATAATCGCGCAGGGTTTCATCGACGTTGATCTGTCGGCCAGTGACCGTAATCTGCATGGCGACGGGATGCAATTTGTGACGACGGGTGCGTCTCGTACCCGAACCGTTTAAGGCGCTCACCAAGCGTCTACGGAACGTAGAGAACGATAGTTCTCCCCGCCCGGCAAGTCAATACCGCGCGGGCGCGGGATGACGGGCATCGGGCCGCGATTCGAGTTCCACCGCCGCATTCAGGGCCATCAGCGCGGTCGTTTTTTTCTGCGTCGGCGCTGCAAGGACGAGGCGATGCGCATGGCGTCGCGATACTTGGCCACGGTGCGCCGGGCGATGTCGATGCCTTGCCCCCTGAGGATGGCGACCAGCCGGTCGTCGGATAAAACTTCGCCGGGGTCCTCGCCCTCGATCAAGGCCTTGATGCGGTGGCGCACGGCCTCGGACGAATGCGCGTCCGAGGCGCCGGTGCCGGGGATGGCGGTGGTGAAGAAGTAGCGCATCTCGAAGGTGCCGCGCGGCGTCGACATGTACTTGTTGACGGTCACCCTGCTGACCGTGCTCTCGTGCATGTCGATGACCTCGGCGATGTCGCGCAGGATTAACGGGCGCAGGTGCTGCACCCCGTGGATGAAAAACGCATCCTGCTTGCGCACCAGCGCGGCCGCCACGCGCAGGATGGTCTTGGCCCGTTGGTCGAGCGACTTGGCCAGCCAGTTGGCCGAGGACAAGAGATCGACGAGGTACTCTTTGTCCTGCTTGGACTTCGCCTGCCGGCTGATCGTCGCGTAGTAGCGGCGATTCACCAGAACCCGCGGCAGGGTGTCGTTGTTGAGCTCGACCAACCAGCCGCCGTCGGGGGTTCGGCGCACGATCACGTCGGGCACGATGGTCTGCGCCACCTCGCTGTCGAAGGCGAGGCCGGGCTTGGGGTTGCGCGATGTGAGCTCGGCCAGCATCCGGTCGAGGTCCTGGGCGCAGACCCCGCACAGCGTTTGCAGCTTGTCGAGCCGCTGCTCGGCCAGCAGGTCGAGGTTGTCGAGCAGGATTTCCATCGCCGCGTCGAGCCGGCCGCGCTCGTGCAACTGCAGCGCCAGGCATTCCCTGAGACTGCGCGCGAATATCCCCGGCGGATCGAAGCGCTGCAGCTTCTCCAGCGTCGCCTCGACGCGTCCGGCGTCGCAGCCGAGCCGTTGGGCCACCGGCGAGAGGTCGTCGCTCAGGTATCCCGCCTCGTCGAGCATGTCGATGAGGTGAACGCCGATCACCCGGTCGACCGGGTCGAGGACGTCGAGACTGAGCTGGTTGAGCAAGTGATCGCGCAGCCCGATGCCGCCGGCCGGAGTCTGCTCGACCATCGCCGTGACGTCGGTGAAGTCGCCCGTGGCCCTCGTTGGCCCGCCGAGCGCGCCGCCGCTGGTCTCGCCGATGCCGGCCGAGCTCCACAGGTTTTCATAATCGTCGCCGAGGTGCGAAATCGCGTCCTGGTTGGACTCGATCTCGTCCGCCGCCCGCGGTTCCTCGGCGGCGGCCGCGGACGAGTCGTCTCCCTCGATGCGTTCGAGCAACGGGTTTTGCTCGAGTTCGCGCTCGACGTAGGCGGCGAGATCGAGGTTCGATAGCTGCAGCAGCTTGATCGCCTGCTGCAGCTGCGGCGTCATGACCAACGTCTGGGATTGCCGCAGATCGAGGCGCGGTGTCAATGCCATGACTGACGCTTACCTAAAGGGATTAACGCTTGCCTAAAGCCTGAAACGTTCACCCAGGTAAACCCGCCTCACGACCTCGTGGGAGACGATCTCGGAGGGCACGCCCTCCATCAGCACCATGCCGTCGTGCAGGATGTAGGCCCGGTCGACAATCTCGAGCGCCTCGCGCACGTTGTGGTCGGTGATCAACACCCCGATGCCGCGGTCCTTGAGGTGGGCGATCAAGCGGCGAATCTCGCCGACGGCGATGGGGTCGATGCCGGCGAGCGGCTCGTCGAGCAGTATGAAGCTCGGTTGCGAGGCGAGCGCGCGGGCGATCTCGACCCGACGGCGCTCGCCGCCGGAAAGCGCCAGCGCCGACGTGCGCCGGAGATGGGTGATGGAGAACTCCGCCAACAGGTCGTCGAGCATCGCCTCGCGCCGTTCGCGGATCGGTTCGACCACCTCGAGCACGACGCGGATGTTGTTTTCCACCGACAGGCCGCGGAAGATCGACGGCTCTTGTGGCAGGTAGCCGATCCCCGGACGGGCCCGGCGGTACATGGGCAGCTCGGTGATGTCGTGGCCGTCGAGGAAGATGCTGCCGTAATCCGGGGCGATGAGGCCGATGATCAGGTAGAAGCAGGTCGTCTTGCCGGCGCCGTTCGGGCCCAGAAGCCCCACCGCCTCGCCGCGCTGCACCGACAGGCTGACGTCGCGCAGCACGGGGTGTCGGTGATATTGCTTCCCCAGGTTGCGCGCAACCAGGCCCGTGTTGGCGGAGACCAACCGCGGACCGGCCGCGTCACTGGTCGCGCCACTGGCCGCGTCACTGGCCCGTGGGTCCGCTTGCGGCCGCGCGCGCGACGCCTTGCGCGGTTCTGGCTTTTCTCGGGGTCGCATCCGTCTTGCCGCCTCTATTGCTTCGTGGACTTTTGCTTCGTGGACTTTGGAACGAACAGAGCTTTCACCCGCTCTCGCTTCCCCGTCCTCGTGACGCCGCTTTCCATCTTGCTTTGGCCGGTCGCCAGGTTCAACACCAAACGATTGCCGCGGATCACGTTCTCGCCGCGGGTCAGCACCACCCCCCCGTTCAATTCGATCGTGCTGGTGTCAATGTTATAGACACCTTTCTCGCCCTGCGCCATCTCGCTCGGCGACGAGAGAAAGACATTCCCCTCGGCCTCGATCAGCGCGATGGCATTCTTGCCGTCCTCGCCCTTGCGGTAATGGACGATGAGCAAATCGGCGCGCAGGTTCATCTCGCCTTGCACGGCGTCGACGTTGCCGCGGAAGATGGCCACGCCCGGGTTCTGCTGGACCTCGAGCGTGTCGGCCGTGATCTCGATCGGCAAGCTGGTGTCGTAGGCCTGCTTGGGCGCGAGCTGGCCGGGCGAAGGCGCCGCCCAGAGCGCGAGCACGCCGACGGCGAAGACGGCGGCGGCCGGTCGGCTCCACGGTTGCCGTCGCCCACGCAGGCGTGTCATTTCGCTTCAGACCCCCGCGTTGAGGTACAGCACCATGCGCACCCGGCCCTCGAAGAGGATCGAGCCGCGCGACTGGTCGAAGCTAAACCGATCGGCGGTGAGCACCCCGAGCGGCCCTTGCCCCGCGACCGGAACGTCGCCCTGGGCTGTCTTTGTCCGCAAGTTGAATTCGATTTGCTCCGTGCGAAGCTCGTACCCTGCGTCTGAGAAGAGGTTGACGTCGCCTTCGAGCAACAGCGTTTGATCGGCCTGGTGCAAGGCGCCGCGCGCCGCGGTAAGCGCCAGCCAGGCGCCGTTCTCGAGCTCGATGTCCGCCGCCGGAAGGGTTAACCGAACGATGTCCGGATCGTCGTTATCCTGCGACACCGACTTGGCGGTCAAGCTGAAGGGTTGACCTTTGTCGTCGGAATCGAAAAACCGGACGTTGGTCATGTACATGCCCCTGGCGGGGTTCACCCCGATGTCGCTGATGGACAGGTGAAAGCCTTCCTCTTGCCGGGTCAGGTAAGGCCAGGCCACCACCAGCACGATGATCGCCACGGCGCTGATCGGCAGCGCCACTTTCATCAGCGCGACGAAACGGGTGTGGCGCGCGCTGATGCGGACGATTCGACGTCGCCTGACGAAATGATCGGCGATCGAACGGCGGCGCGTCATCGCGGCGGGGACCCGTATAAGCGTGACGCGCCGCGGCAGGCAAAGACGTGCGCGCCGTTCAGGATGTCGTCGGGGTGTGCCATGATGTCCGCTCCGCCTGCGGCCTGCGGATCGCCCGCGATTATGCGCTGGACGGCCCCGAAAAGCAATCGATTTGGGGCCTTGGCCGCCGTTGCTCGGCTCAGTGCTGAAAAATGTCGGGGTCGGCCCAACCCAGCAGGTCGAGCTCGGCGCGGTAGGGCAGGAAGCGGAAGCAGGCGGCGGCGAGATCGCTGCGTCCCTCGCGCTCGAGCAGCTCGTCGAGGCGCTCGCGCAATCGATGCAGGTAAGCGACGTCGGAGGCGGCGTAGGAGAGTTGTTCCGTACTGAGCTCGGCCGCGCCCCAATCCGATGTCTGCTGCTGCTTCGACAGATCGATGCCGAGGAGATCGCGGCACAAGTACTTCAGGCTATGGCGGTCGGTGTAGGTGCGGACAAGCTTGGAAGCGACGTTGGTGCAGTAGACGGGCGCGCAGACGACGCCGAGGTGGCGCCGCAGCATGGCGAGGTCGAACCGCGCGAAGTGAAACAGCTTGGTAACGTCGGGATCGGTGAGCAGGGCCTTGAGGCGGGGCGCCTGGTACTTGCCCGCCGCGAACTGCACCAGGTGATGATTGCCGTCGCCGGCCGAGAGCTGCACCAGGCACAGCCGGTCGCGGCGGGGGTCGAGGCCCATCGTCTCGCTGTCAACCGCGACCGTCGCGCCGAGATCGAGGTCCTTGGGCAGGTCCCCTCGGTGTAGGTGATGCGCCATGGAACTCCGCGTATTTCCCCTGCTACAAACGGCGAGAGCCGGCACGCCAAGTCCGTCGCTCAAGACGCAAAACGAGCCCAAGATGCAAAACGAACCGGTGGTGCCCAGGAGAAGACTCGAACTTCCACGACCTTGCGGTCACTAGCTCCTGAAGCTAGCGCGTCTACCAATTTCGCCACCTGGGCGCCAGGCAAGGGTGTTGAGTAGTCCTGCGCCTCGAGGCTGTCAACCGGGTAGTCGGGTTCCGGCGGAGCGCCGGCGCCGGCGCGCCGGGCGCGGCTAACTTTCGTTGCCGCCCCGCTTATCGAATTGGCGCAGGCGAACATAGAACGACCAGAGATAGAGCAGCAGCACCACGGCAAAGAAGTACTCCTGGACCTCGCTCAAGCGGATGTCGAGCGGCGGCGGCCGAGGCCAGTCGAACAATCGATGAAACCGCTTCGGCAGCTTGATCGTCACGGCGAGCACGGCGGCGGGAAAACACACCAGCGTCGGCCAGAACCAATAGCGCCAGTCGCCCCGGCCCGGATCGGGTGCAAAGCCCGTGCGCAACGCCCAGAGGGGATAGATGACGGCGCAGATCAGGGTCCCCAGCTCGAGAATTATTCTCGGCTTCTGGTCGAACCAACTGCTGATGTTGTGGATGTTCGTTTCCTGCTGGTCATTGATCGCGTTGAACAACTCTGGCGTTTGCCAGCCGAAGAGACTCTGGCCCCAGCTCAGCTCCTCGACGGCGAAATAGACACAGCCGGCGGTGAGAAGCAGAAGCCAGCGGCCGAGCCACGGGCTCGGCAGCGACCGGCGCCGCCGGAACGCGAGCACACCGGCCACGATCGCGAGGATAAGGACCACGACCGTGGCATTTTCGACCACCCCCTGCTCGGTTCCCATCCGCTGAGTGTAGGTATATTCGCCGAGCAAGAGGCGAACGCCGAACACCACGGCGATCGAGGCGAGGGGAAACCAGAGCCACAACCATCGCGGTAGGTCGCGCAGCCGCGCGGCGTGCGCCGATGCGGCCGGCCCTGTTGCGCCGGTTGCGCCAGCTTGGGTCGGTAAGCGGGTGTGGCGCAAGGAGTCGCGTAGCGCCGCCAGAGATCGAAATGCGCCCATTTAAAAGGCGTCCGTCATCGCAGCCGTGGGATCCCGTCGCCCCGATCTTACTCCCGGTCGCCCCGATCTTACTCCCCGTCGCCTTTTCTTCAAGCCTGCCGGGGCTTCAAGCCTGACGGGGCATCAAGCCTGCCGGGGCGCTCCCGCCGCGGCTCGCGGAGGCGTTGCGCTGCGCGGCGGCGCGGCTATGATGGACGGGGCGCGCGAACCGCGGTCCGGATTGAAAGAGAACGCGGCACGGATAGGGGACCGGGCGGAATGATCGCGGGCAGCTTGGTGGCTGTGTTCGGGGGGACCGGGTTCATCGGCCGCCACCTCGTGCGGCGCCTAGCCAAGGCCGGAGCGCGGGTGCGCGTCGTGGTCCGCGACCCGGAAGCCGGCATGTTCCTCAAACCGATGGGCGAGCCCGGCCAAATCATCCTCGACCGCGGCAACCTGCTCGACGCGGGATCGGTGGCCGAGGCCGTGGCGGGCGCCGACATCGTCGTCAACCTGGTCGGCGTCCTCTACGAATCCGGGCCTTATACTTTCGCCGCGGTTCATGTCGAGGGCGCCCGGTCGGTGGCCGAGGCGGCCAAGGCGGCGGGGGCCCGGCGCCTGGTGCAGGTCTCCGCGATCGGCGCCTCGAAGCGTTCGCCGGCGCTCTACGCGCGCACCAAGGCGGCGGGCGAGGCGGCGGTTGGCAAGGCTTTCCCCGGAGCAACGATCGTGCGGCCCAGCATCGTCTTCGGCCCCGAGGACGATTTTTTCAACCGCTTCGCCGCGCTCGCCCGGTTGGTGCCGGCGCTGCCGCTGTATGGCGGTGGACGCACCCGGTTTCAGCCGGTCTACGTCGGCGACGTCGCCGAGGCGATCGTGCGCATCGCCGGGGACCCGGGGACCGCGGGCAAGACGTACGAGCTGGGCGGTCCGCACGTTTACACGTTCCGCGAGGTGCTCGAGCTGGTGCTGCGCGAGACGGGACGCCGGCGGCTGCTGCTGCCGCTGCCGTTCTGGGCGGCGGGCGTGCAGGCGCGCTTTCTCGAGGTGCTGCCCAAGCCGCCGCTCACGCGCGACCAGGTGAAGATGCTGACCCGCGACAACGTCGTCGGCGCCAAGGCGCTGGGCCTCGCCGCCCTGGGGATCGAGCCGACCGCGGTCGAGGCCGTCGTTCCAAGCTATCTCGGCCGCTACCGCCGCGGCGGCGCCGCGCCTCACCAGTAGATCCACGCCAGCAGGCCGGCGCCCAGGGCGACGCGGTAGACGACGAACGGCGTGAAGCTGGCGTGCCTGAGCCAGCGCATCAACGCGCCGATCGCGGCGAGCGCGGCGACGAACGCCATCAGCGCGGCGATGATCGCGCTCGTGGTGAGATCGGCGTCTCCGGCGCGGTACAGTTTCAGGCCCTCGTACGCGCCGGCGGCGACGATCACCGGAATCGACAGCAGCATCGAGAACCGCGCGGCCTCGCTTCGCTCGTAACCCATCGCGCGCGCCGCCGTCATGGTGATCCCCGATCGGCTCGTCCCCGGGATCAGCGCCAGCGCCTGGGCGATGCCGATGATGAGCGCGCCGCCGAACGTCATGTGCTCGATCTTGCGCACCGTCAGGCACAAGCGGTCGGCGGCGTAAAGCACGATGCCGAAGCCAAGCGTCGCCCAGGCGATGACTTCGACGCTTTGCAGACGGTCGATCACCCCGTAGCGCACGCCCAGGCCGCCGGCCAGCACCACCGGCACGGTGGCGACCATGAGGTGAAACGCGAGCCGCGCGCCGGGCCCGCGGCGGCCGGCGACGAGCTGAAGCAGGCCGACGAGGACGGCCCACACGTCGCGCCAGAAGTAGACCATCACGGCGAACAAGGTGCCGACGTGCACCGCAACCCGCATCACGATGCCCGAATCGGGCCAGCCGCCGAACCTGTCCACCAGGATCAGATGGGCCTGCGAGCTGATGGGCAGGAACTCGGTAATTCCCTGGACCAGCGCCAGTACGACGAGTTGGAGTCCCGACACGCGCGCCTCCTGAGCGATGGGTCCGGACGAAAATACACCGGAGTCGGCCAGCGCACCACCGAATGGTCGCGCGACTAATGGGTATTGAAACGGTCCTAATATGGG
>JADFMW010000215.1 GCA_022563655.1 Pseudomonadota bacterium | reverse complement strand
ATCATCGGCCAGGACAGCGACGGGCTCACCCATCCCTACGAGGCCGGCATGGCCTGGGCGGTCGCCCGCAAGAAGCCCTACTTCGTCGGCATGCGCTCGGTGGAGATGCAGCGCGCCAACGGCATCGAGCGCAAGCTCGTCGGCTTCAACCTGGTCGATCGCCGGGCGCCCGCGCCCCAGGAGTGCCACTTGGTGATTCGCGACGGCGAGATCACCGGGCGCGTCACCTCGTGCGCCCGCTCGCCCGCCCTGGAGAAGGTGATCGGTCTCGCCTACGTGGCGCCCGACCAGGCCGAGATCGGCGCGCGGTTCGAGATCAAGGTCGACGGCGGCACCATGGTCGAGGCCGAGGTGGCGCCGCTGCCGTTCTACGATCCCGACGGCAAGCGCCAGGAGATGTGACGTGAGCCTCGCGCCCGAGAGCCTGAGCCGCCGCAGCTTCGTCACCCGCGAGCTCGTCGAGCTCGGCGCCGAGTTCGCCGAGATCGGCGCCGCCGCCTGCGCCATGACCTGCGGCGCGAGCCCCGAGGCCGAGGCCGAGGGCGCCCGCGAGCTCGCCATCTGCGACCTGTCGCCGCTGCCGCGCGTGGGCTTCAAGGGGCGCAACGCCATCGCCTGGCTCGCCGCGCGCGGCGTCGCCGTCGCCCCGCAAGACAACATGACGGTGGTGCAAAACGACGGCGCCCGCGCCGCCCGCCTGGCCCCGACCGAGGTGCTGCTGCTCGGCGATCTCGCCGCCGAGAGCCCGCTGTGCGACCGCCTCGCGCGCGCCTGGTCGCCGGACCCCGACCCCGGCGCCTACCCGGTGCCGCGCGCCGACGGCAATTGCTGGTTCGTGCTGCCGGGACGCCGCGGCGCCGAGATGATGGCCAAGGTGTGCGGCATCGACCTGCGCGCGCGCAAGTTCCCCGACGGCGCCATCGCCCAGACCTCGGTCGCCCGGCTCAACGCGATCGTGCTGCGCGGCGACGTCGGCGACACGCTCGCCTTCCACGTGCTGACCGACAGCGCCGCGGCGAGCTACATGTGGGCGTGCCTGCTCGATGCGATGGCCGAGTTCGGCGGCAAGCCGGTCGGCCTCGCGGCGCTCCGAATGCTGGCCACGGACCAGGCGCCGCGATGAAAAATCACCGCCGCGTGTTGCATCTGCCGAGCGGCTCGCTTAAGGATTCGAACCGGTTTTGCGCCGCGGGGGACCCTAGGCGACGGCGCGGGCCGCCGGGAGACCGCGCGAGCGTTGACGACAAGCTCTGACTCTACAAACCGGGGAGGGTGTCATGGCCGTTGATCTGGCGAAAGTCGCCAAGGACCGAAAGATCAAGTACTTTTTCATCAGCTTCGTCGACCTGTTCGGGGTGCTGCGCGCCAAGCTGGTTCCGGCGCGGGCCATCGCCGGCATGCAGAAGGACGGCGCCGGCTTCGCCGGTTTCGCGACCTGGCTCAACATGACGCCGGCCGATCCCGACATGTTCGCCGTGCCCGACCCGGACAGCCTGATCCAAATGCCGTGGCGGCCGGAGGTCGGCTGGCTCGCCGCCGATCTGTGGATGAACGGCAAGGAGGTCGAGCACTGCCCGCGGGTCGTGCTCAAGCGCCAGGTCGCCCGCGCCGCCGAGCGGGGCTTTCGCATGAAGAGCGGCGTCGAGTGCGAGTTCTTCCTCGTCAAGCCCGATGGCTCGGCGGTCTCCGACGACCGCGACATCCAGGAGAAGCCCTGCTACGACCAGTCGGCGCTGATGCGCCGTTACGACGTGATCACCGAGATCTGCGACGCCATGCTGGCGCTCGGCTGGAACCCGTACCAGAACGATCACGAGGACGCCAACGGCCAGTTCGAGCTGAACTGGGACTACACCGACTGCCTGACCACCGCCGACCGGCACGTATTCTTCAAGTTCATGCTCAAGACGGTCGCCGAGAAGCACGGCCTGCGCACGACCTTCATGCCGAAGCCGTTCGCCAACCTCACCGGCAACGGCTGCCATACGCACGTCTCGTTATGGAACAAGGGCGGCCGGCGGAACCTGTTCCTCGCCAAGACCGGCGAGCTCGGGCTGTCCAAGCTTGCCTACCACTTCCTCGGCGGCGTGCTGCGCTCGGCGGACGCCTTCAGCGCGCTGTACACCCCCACGGTCAACAGCTTCAAGCGGATCAACGCCACCGTCACGCTGTCGGGCGCGACCTGGTCGCCGAACGCGATCAGCTATTCGGGCAACAACCGCACCCACATGGTCCGCATACCCGATCCCGGCCGCTTCGAGGTGCGCCTGATGGACGGCGCCGCCAACCCCTATCTGATGCAGGCCGGCGTGCTCGCCGCCGGCCTCGACGGCATCGCCAACAAGCGCGATCCGGGCAAGCGCCTCGATCTCAACATGTACGAGGAGGGCCGGAGGATCCGCCGCATCCGCCGCCTGCCGCTCAACCTGTTGGACGCCATCCGGCTGTTCGACAAGAGCAAGCTGGCGCGGGCCAGCCTCGGCGACGAGTTCGTCTCGAGCTACGTCAAGCTCAAGCTCGACGAGTGGGCGAGCTACGGCCGCGCGCTCAGCCAATGGGAGCTCGACCACACCCTCGACTGCTAGAATCATCTGGCGACTGCTAGCATCATCTGGGAGAGGCGCCGGCCATCGCCCTGGCG
>JADFMW010000214.1 GCA_022563655.1 Pseudomonadota bacterium | reverse complement strand
GTATCCGTCCGCGACCCATCGCACCCTCCAGCAAAAACGATCAGACTCCAATCACAATACAAACTATTTGTCGATCAGGACACTAGAGCGTTATCCGGTCATCTTTACGCGGTAAAGACGACCGGCGTTCAAGCGCCACGCAGGCTCCCGCCGCAGGGGCGGCGGCCCGCGGTCGCGGGCTGGCATAATTCGATCGTAACCATTCGATCGGATCATGCTTCTAGCGGACGAAGACGTGGACCTCGTTGGTCAGGACCGCGGTGCTGGTGGTCGTCGATATGGTTACCCGGTTGCCCGGCAGTCCCATCTCGATGAGCGAGCGGAACACCCGCTCGGCGTTGCGCTTCGATTCGCTGGCGTTGAGAGCGACCTTGGCCGGCGATCCCTCGATGGGGGCCACGGCGAGGATGTCGAAGGTGGTCGAGGGCCTGCGCTCGAGCGCCTGGGAGACGGCCGTGTACAGCGCCTGCTTGTAAGGCACGTCGGGTCGGTCGAAGCGGATGACGACGAGCGGCTGCCGCGCCATGCCACGCGCGGTGCCGACCACGCTCGCTGGCTGCCGCGAGGTTACCGCGGCGAAGGCGCGGTTCGCCAGGGGCGGGCCGAACATCTCGCCGTTCTTGATGGCGAGCGAGAGCGTGGTGAGGTGGCGGCGCTCGTTGTTGACGTAAGTCGTCTGTCGCGTGACGGTATCGTTGACCCAGTTCAGCAGGCGATCGATCAGCACGACGGTCCGGTTGACCTCGTCCTCGAGCCTGGCAAGCCGCCGGTGGTCCTCCTCGATCGCGCCTTGGAGGCCGTACGCGGCGCTGATCGATTGGAACAAATAATTCGACATCGCCGCCTGCGCGGCGATGTCGTTGGACAGGGTGTTGAGCCCCGCGAGGTCGGTCAGGATACGGTCGAGGTCCGCCTGCGCCGTGTTCCACTGGCTGACGAGCACCGGGTTGCCCGGCGTGGTGCCGATCTGCAAGCGGGCGCTGATCGCCGCGACGACGGCGTAGTAGCGCTGGGCATTCTGCTCGGTGATCACGCGGAGCTGTTGGAAGCGCTGGTTCGCCTCGCCGATCCGCACCTTGAGGTCCGCGAGATCGTTCTGGTGATCGCCGACCTTGGTGCCGACGAACGTGCCGGTCGGGCCCGCACGCGGCGGCGCGGGCGGCGGGAGCGTCGCCTCGGCCATCTGGGGCCGGGCCGGCGGGGCCGCGGCCGGTAAAGGCGTCGCCGTGATCTCAGCGGGCGGCGCCGCGGGCAACGGCGCCGGGGCGGGCGCGGGAAACGGCTGCGCGGGCGGCGGGGGCACGACGACGATGCGCGGCGGCGGCGGTCGCGAGGGCTTGTCGCCCGTCAGAGTCGGCCACAGGTCTTCTGGTAAGAACTCGCATCCTGCAATGAGGAATACAGCGCTAAGAGCTACGGCGAGCGTGCTAGTGCGTTTCATACCTTAAGTCTTTCTTGTCACCGGCGGACGCACAGCACCTTGGGCCGAACGGCTGGCTGTGGCGCTCCCGGCAAGCATCGGATCAAACGACTATCCAAGAAGGCGACAAAGTTTCTCGGCCCCCGTCTGCGCCTGGAGTGTACTCAAAGGGTTAGAGATCGACAAGACCGTTTTAGCTTTACCGCGATCTCTAGCGCGCTTCGCCGCCGACCGGAACCTTGCCGCGGCCGTCTGGTAACGTCACCGGGGCTTGCGTCGGGACGCCGGGCTGGGTACCTTCAGGCGCGCCGGTTCGCGATCGGCCGATTCTCTTATGCGCCCGTAGCTCAGCTGGATAGAGCACCAGACTACGAATCTGGGGGTCGGGAGTTCGAATCTCTCCGGGCGCGCCACTCATCTCCTACGACATACTACGAAATAACCGTGCAAATCCATAGGTTACGGCGAGGCGCCCGGAATACGGCGTACGCCATGTTACGATGGCGTACGCCGTATTTCTCTTCCGCTCCGTTGCTGAGCCGTTGCTAGAATGCGCTCGGGGTGCTATGATTGGCTGAAAACTGGAATTTGGGGACCGGGAGCGATGAAGGGCAAGATCACCAAGCGATCGGTTGAGAGCACGGGGCCAGGCCAGGGCGACGTGTTCCTGTGGGATACCGAAATTCCGGGCTTCGGGCTCAAGGTGACGCCGAGCGGCCGGCGGGTCTACATCCTGCAATACACGTTCGGCGGCCGGAGCCGGCGGTACACCATCGGCCGGCACGGCGTCGACAAGACGCCCGAGGAAGCCCGCCGCGACGCGCGGAGCGTGCGGGGGCGGGTAGCGAAGGGACACGACCCCGCGGGCGAGATCGCGATCGACAAGTCGGCGCCGACGCTCGAAGTATTCGCCGACCGCTACCTCGCCGAGCACGCGGCGGTGAAAAAAAAGGCGTCATCGGCCGCCGAGGATCGGCGGAACCTACGCAACCACGTCCTGCCGGCGCTGGGCCGGCGGCGGGTCACCGAGATCACGCGCGCCGACATCGCCCGGTTGCACAATGCCATGAAGGACAAGCCGGGGGCGGCGAACCGGTGCCTGGCGCTGCTCTCCAAGATGTTCAACCTCGCCGAAAAGTGGGGCTACCGGCCGGACGGTACGAACCCCACGCGGCACGTCGAAAAATACCCGGAGCGAAAGCTCGAGCGCTTCCTGTCGGAGGCGGAGC
>JADFMW010000050.1 GCA_022563655.1 Pseudomonadota bacterium | reverse complement strand
GATGATCAATCTCGATGCCCGTTCGGTCGCGGCCGGCGACCGGCCGCTGCACCTGACCGGCAAGGAGTACGCCATTCTCGAGTTGTTGTCGCTGCGCAAGGGCATGACGCTGACCAAGGAGATGTTCCTCAATCATCTCTACGGCGGCATGGACGAGCCCGAGCTGAAGATCATCGACGTGTTCGTGTGCAAGCTGCGCAAGAAACTGGCGGCGGCGACCGGCGGCGACAACTACATCAAGACCGTGTGGGGCCGCGGCTACGTGCTGCACGACCCGCCGGCGGGCAACGGCGGTCCGAGCAAAACCCCGCACGCGGCGTAAGCGCCGGGTGGTGGGGAGAACCGAGTCGGGTTAAGGCCCTGGCGCCTGCGCCGCCAAATTTTCCTTGGTGCCCGAGGTCGACGGCCAGCTGGGCTTGATCTCGCTGAGCATCTGGTAGACGCCGCGGTAGCCGTCGACCCGGCAGAAAGCGTCGGTTATGCCAAGCACGGTCTCCGCCCCGCCGAGAAAGAGAAAGCCGTCGGTCAGCATGATGCGGCGGAGGCGATCGAACACCAACTTCTTGGTCGCCTTGCCGAAGTAGATCAGGACATTGCGGCAGAACACCACGTCGAAGCGCCCAAGCGATGAAAACTCTTGGAGTAGGTTGAGCTTGCGAAACTTGACCATGGCCCGGATCGACGCATCGACCTGCCACATCTCATCGACCTGCTTGAAGTACTTCATCAGTATCTGGATGGGCAGGCCGCGCTGGATCTCGAACTGCGAGTACATGCCCACCTTGGCCTTTTCGAGCACCTCGACCGATAGGTCGGTGGCGACGATCTCGAACCGGTGGCCGCCCAGTTTCGCCGCCTCCTCGCGCAGGCAAATGGCGATCGAGTAAGGCTCCTGACCCGTCGAGCAGGCGGCGCTCCAGATGCGGATGGCACGCCCCGCCGCGTGCCCCTCGACGAGCTTCGGCAGCACAAACTTGCGGAAGTTCTCGAACGGCTTGATGTCGCGGAAGAACGACGACTCGTTCGTCGTCATCGCCTCGGTGACGGCGGTCAGCAGCGACTCTTCGCGGCGCGTGCGGATCTCTCTGATCAGTTTGTCGAGCCCCGCCATGCCGCGTTTGCGCGCCAGGGGAATGAGGCGGCTCTCCAGCAGATAGAGTTTTTCCTTCGTAAGCACCAGACCGGAGCGCTCCTCGACCAGGCTTCTGAGAAGTTCAAAATCTTCTGGTTTCATCGGCCGCTCCCGTTCACTAGGCCGAGCATGTGTTTGGCGATCTGGTCGATGGGGGGAACGCGGCTGCACAGCCCGGCCGTGGCGACCGCGCCGGGCATGCCCCACACCACGCTGGTCGACTCGTCCTGGGCGATGATCGTGCCGCCCGCCTCGATGAGGGCGCGGCCGCCGTTGAGCCCGTCGCGGCCCATGCCGGTCAGAATCACGCCCAGCACGTTCGGGCCGTAGGCGGCGGCGATGCTGCGAAACATCGGGTCGACCGCCGGCCGGCAGAAGTTCTCGGGCGGACTCCTGCTGAGACGGATCACGGGGGTTCCGGCCGTGCGCTCGACGATCATGTGAAAGTCACCCGGCGCGAGATAGATGCGGCCGGCCTCGAGCGCTTCCTGATCTCGCCCCTCGGCGCAGGCCACCCCGGTGACGCGCTGGATATGTTCGGCGAGGATGGCGGTGAACGTGGGCGGCATGTGCTGGGTGATCAAGACCGGAACGCGCAGCTTCGACCCCAGAGTCTGGAATACCGTGAACAGGGCTCGCGGCCCGCCGGTGGAACTGCCGACCGCGACGACCTGGGGCGCGTGCGCCGACGGCAGGCGCAGGACGATCTCCGCGTCGCGATACAGGTTCAGGCGCGGCCCCTTCAGCAGCGCGGCCGAGCGCCTCTCGCGGCGGGCGGCGGGGTCGCCCAACGCCTTGACCTTGGCGAGCAGCTCGCGGCGGAAGCCATCCGTCGCGTGCAGATCGCGCGCCGACGTCGGCTTGGGTATGTAGTCGCTCGCTCCGGCGGTAAGCGCGCGCAGGCTGATGGCCGCGTTTCTCCGCGTCAGCGTCGAGGCCATGATCACCTTGACGCCGGGGCTTGCCCGCAAGAGCAGCGGCAACGCCGTCAGGCCGTCCATCACCGGCATCTCGATGTCGAGGATCACCACGTCTATATCGGTGCGCGCGATCGCCTTCACGGCCAACTCGCCATTGCCGGCCGATGCCACCACCTTGATGGCGGGGTCGCTCTCGAGCGTGCGCGTGAGAAGACCGCGGATCATCGCCGAATCATCGACCACCATGACGCGGTAAATCGTGCGCGTGTCCTCAGGCGGGTCGCCGCGGGCGCCCGCTTCCATCGCTGCCGGACCAACCACTAGAGCAAGCCTACCTGTGCGAACTTCGACTGTATGATGTCGCCGTCGAACGGCTTCATGATGTACTCGTTGGCGCCCGCCGCGATCGCTTCGCGGATGTGCGGCACGTCGTTCTCCGTGGTGCAGAAAATAACCACCGGCGCCGCACCACCGTCGGTTTGACGTAAGGCGCGTAGGAACTCGATGCCGTTCATTTGCGGCATGTTCCAATCAAGCAGGATGGCGTCGGGCATTTGCGCGCGGCACTGCTCGAGCGCCCGCCGACCGTCATCGGCCTCGGCGATCTCGAAGTTCAACTCTTCCAGTATTTTCCTCGCGATCTTGCGGATGACCGCCGAATCGTCGACGATAAGACAGGACTTCATGCCACACTCCTGTTTATCTCTCTAACCGATCATCCACGCGGGCGGTGGTGTCAGGCAGCCTCCGCCACACCGAAGTCGAGCAGCCGGGCGACGTCCAACACGACCATCAGCCTCTCTTCGAGGCGGTAGACCCCGGCCGATATCTCACGCCAGCGGTCATCAAGGGTCGCCGGGTTGCGCTCGTAGCAGTCGTTGGGAAGGCTCAACACCTCGCCGACCGAATCGATCAGTAGGCTGTAGAGTTCGCCGTTGTGCTCGACCACGATGCCCATGCGCGAGCCGTCGGTGTCTCGCTTGGGCAAGCCGAGGCGCACCCTGGGATCGATCGCGGTGACGATGCGACCGCGCAGATTTAGCGAGCCCGCGACCTCGGGTGGCGCGATCGGTATGTGCGCGATCTGGTGCTGCCCCAGCACGTCCTGCACGGTCAGAACCGGAATTCCGAACAACTGGTCGCCGATTACCACGGTGACGAACTCTTGATGGTCGCCCCGAGCGCCCTCTGCGGCGGCGGGGCCTACTGCTGGCGTCTCGCTCATGCGGCATCTCCGGCGATGGACAAGGATTGCGACAGCGCGGCAAGCAAGGCGTCGCGGTCGAATTTGGCGACGTAGTCGGTGAAACCGGCCTCGCGGCCGCGCTTGAGGTGTTCGGGCGAGCTGTGAGAGGACAGCGCGACGATCGGGGTGTCCTTCCAGCGTTGATCGCTGCGGCACGCCTTGGCGAGGTCGAAGCCGCTCGTGCCCGGCATCTCGATGTCGCTGACGATGATGTCGAAGTCGTCACCGCTATCGAGCAGCTTGAGCGCCTCGTCGCCGCTCTCGGCCAGGGTCACGTCGTATCCCGCCGCCGAGAGCAGCGGCGCCAGCATGTTGCGGAAGAACGGACTGTCCTCGACCAGCAGCAGGCGCTTGTCGCGGTTGCCGCCGGCGCCCGCGCCGTGCTTGAACCAGTCGCTGAAGGCCTGGGTCAGGTAGTGGCCCGTATCGATGATATCGGTGGCATTGCCCGCGATGACCGCGCTGCCGAGCGTACCGGGGCGGCTGGCGCTGAGCTCGATATCGAGGCGCTCCTCGACGATGTCGACGATCTCGTCGACGACCAGGCCCATGCTGCGATCGTGATCCGAGAACACCACGACCGGCATTTTGCCCTCGCCCTCGAGCGGCTTCCCATTTTCGACGGGAATAAGCGGCATGAGCCGGCCGCGGTACTGAACCACGGGCTGACCGGTCGAGTACTCGATCGCTTTGCGATCGAACTCCTCGAGCCTGGCGACCAGCGCCAGCGGCACCGCATTGGGCGCGCCCGTGCCGGCGCGGAACAGGAGCAAGACGGTGCTGTCGTCGCTCTGCGCGACGCTCTTGGTGGCCGTCTCGGCTTGGCTGTCGCTCGTCATGCTCGTATGGGTCGCGGTCGCGGCGATGCCGTTGGGGTCGAGAATCATGACGATGCTGCCGTCGCCCAGGATGGTGTTGCCCGAGAACACACCGATGTCGCGCAGCATCGGCGCCACCGGTTTGACCACGATTTCCTCGGTGTCGAACACCTTGTCGACGATGATGCCGAAGCTCTGGGCGCCGACCTGCGAGACCACGATGAAGGTGTCGTCGTCGGTCGAGACGGTCGCGTCGCCGTTGCCCAACTTCAAGATTTGCGACAGCGAGACCAAGGGCAGCAGGCGGTCGCGCAGCCTGAGCACCGGCGTGTTGTTGATCATCTCGATGGTGTGCTCGGAGTGGGCCGAGACGCGCACCAGCTCGACGACGCTGATCTGCGGGATGGCAAAGCGCTCGCCGCCGCACTCGACGATGAGGACGGAGACGATGGCCAGCGTCAGCGGAATCTTGATGATGGAGGTCATGCCCTCGCCGGTGCTTGACTTGAGCTCGATCGTGCCGCCGATCTTCTCGACGTTGGTCTTCACCACGTCCATGCCGACGCCGCGGCCCGAGACGTTGGTCACCTCGGTCGCGGTCGAGAATCCGGGCTTGAAGATGAGCTGCAGAGCCTGCTGATCCGACATCGCCTCGACCTCGGCGGCGCTGGCCATTCCGTTCTCGATCGCCTTTTTCTTGATTTCCTCGAGGTCGATTCCCCGCCCGTCGTCGCCGATCTCGATGATGATGTGACCGCCTTCGTGATAGGCGTTCAGCACCACCTTGCCCGTCGCTCGCTTGCCGGCACGCTTGCGCACCTCGGGCAATTCGATGCCGTGGTCGACGGAGTTGCGCACCATGTGAGTGAGCGGGTCCTTGATCAGCTCGAGCACCTGGCGGTCGAGCTCGGTCTCGGCCCCGATCATCCTCAGCTCGACCTTCTTGCCCAGATCCAGCGACAGATCACGGATGAGGCGCGGCAGGTTCGCCCAGGCGTTGCCGATCGGCTGCATCCGGGTCTTCATCACCCCTTCCTGCAGCTCGGTGGTGACGTGGCTCAGGCGCTGCAGCGGGGCCGCGAACTCGTTGTCGGTTTGGCCGCGAACCATCTGGAGAAGCTGGTTACGGGTCAGCACCAGCTCGCTGACCATGGTCATCAGGTGCTCGAGCAGGTCGACGCCAACGCGAATGTTCTGGCTCGCGATCTTGGATTCGCCCGTCGCTTCGACCGCCGCCGGCGCCGCGGCCTGGCCCGTGGCGCGCTTGCCGGACGCCGCCGGCGACGCGGCGGGGGCCTGCTGCGGGGCTTCGTTTGCCCCGGCCTCCGCCACGTCATCTGGCGGCTCGGTCGCCGCAATGTCCTCTGGCGGTTCGGCCTCGGCGGCCTTGTCGTCGTCAGTGCCCTCACTCGCCGCGGCTCCACCCTGGGCGAAGATGCCGAGGCGGCCGATGAGATCGTTGTCGTCGCCGGGCGGCTCGGCCTCGATCTGCTCGAGCGTAGCGAGGATTCCCTTGATGCAGTCGATCGACTCCAGGATCAGCGTGACCGCCTCCTCGGTCACGCTGAGGTCGCCGTCGCGGATCTTGCCGAGCACTTCTTCGCTGGCGTGGGCAACCGCCTCGAGCCGCGGCAGGTCGAGGAAGCCACAGGTTCCCTTGACGGTGTGAACGACCCGGAAAATTTCGCTCAGCAGATTCGGATCGTTCGGGTTCTTCTCGAGCTTGACCAGATCGACATCGAGGACAGCGATGTTTTCTGCGGTTTCAGCGAGGAATTCGCGCAGTAGGTCGTCCATCGGCACTCTCCGCTGGGGGCAAACCGGGTGTCGAAGCCTGCTCGAGCTTCGACCGTGGCATGTCCTCGCAAGGATGAGCGCCGCTGGTTAACAAGCTGTAAACAGCGCGATGGAATTGCTCCCCCTCGCGCTCAAGCGCGCGCCGGCACGCTGGCGCAAAGCTCGGCCGTATCGGGTGCGGGGGTCGCGAGCTCGACCGCGCCGCCCAGCGCGGCCGCGAGCCGGGCCGTAAGGTAGAAGGCAACCGTGCGCGGGTCGAGCGCCGCGACGTCGGTCGCGCCGGCAAGGTTCTCGCGCGCGGCCTCGGGAATCTTGATGGTCACGCCAGTGGCCACGACGCGCAGGGCCAAGTCCTCCGCGGCGGCGAGCCGCACCGCGACGCGACCGCCGCGGGGCAGCGTCTCGGATGCGCAGACCACCATGTTGAGGAGCAGCCGGGCAAGCTCGTCCCGCCGCGCCAGGGCGGGCGGCGCCTCCGGCCAGTCGAGCGCGATCTTGCCGCTCACGAACAGATCTTGCGCGATGGCTCGAGCGGCTTCGAGCGTGTTCCCGCCGCCTGGGATACCGTACGCGGCGCGGAAGAACCGGAGCCTGCGCACCGCCTCGCCGCCGCTCTGCTGGACCAGTTCGACGACCTCGTCCGGGATGCCCGAGGACTGATCGGCGAGCAGCTCGAGACCATTGTTCACCGCCCCCACCGGCCCGATGAGATCGTGGCACAGGCGGGTGCACAGCAGCGAAGCAAACCTCAGATCATCCATGCCTTGCCCTCCGCGGCGGGCCGTCGCCGCGCCCCGCGCCGCGTTCTCCCGACAGCTGTACTATATCGAAAACGGCTCTATGTAACATTTCCTGGACGCGATCGGCGCGAAAGGAGGAAAACAAGGATGAGCAGCGTGGGCAGCCGTCTCGTGCCCGGAACCTTCGTCCGCCATCCGGGCCGTCCCGACTGGGGGACGGGCCAGGTCCAGTCGGTCATCGGCAACCGGGTCACGGCGAACTTCGACAATGTCGGCAAACGCCTGGTGAACGCCGACATCGTCGATCTCGAGGTGATCGAGCCGGACGCGGCCGACGCTTAGGGCAAACGCCGGCGTTGGCGCGAATACAGCGCCGCTTGCGAAACTCGGGAGCGGCGCGCCGCGCAGTTTACAAACCTTGGTTAGTCTGCAATTTTCACAAGCTGAAGCCAGTCGGGATAGAGGGTGATGTCGGGAGCGCAGCCGGAAGTTCGCAACTACCGCCATCCGGGGTCGAGCAAGCGCAAGACGAGGGTCGAAAACCGGGGCCGCCAGGTCGACGAGGCGGCGCGGTCGGAGATCCGCGCGCTGCTCGGCGACCGCCCGCGCCGCCGCGACCTCTTGATCGAGCACCTTCACCTCATCCAGGACCGCTACCACCACATCTCGGCCGCCCGCCTCGCGGCGCTGGCCGAGGAGATGCGCCTGCCGCTGGCCGAGGCGTTCGAGGTCGCCACCTTCTACGCCCACTTCGATGTCGTGAAGGGGGGCGAAGATGCGTTGCCGCCGCCCCTGACCGTGCGCGTCTGCGACAGCCTGACCTGCGAGATGGCGGGCGCCGCGGCGCTGCTCGACGCGGTCCGCGGCGGGCTCGGCCCCGAGGTGCGCGTGGTCCGCGCGCCGTGCATGGGGCGCTGCGAGTGCGCACCGGCGGTCGCGGTCGGCCAGCGCCACGTCGTCAACGCCGACGCGGACAAAGTGGCGAAGGTGGTCGCCGCCGGCGATTTCGAGCCCGAAATCGCGCCCTACATCGACTACGAGGCGTACGCCGAAGCGGGCGGATACAAGCTCTTGCGCGACTGCCTCGACGGCAAGCGAGGCGCCGAAGAACTGGTCGCGGTGCTGGAAGCCTCGGGCCTGCGCGGCCTCGGCGGCGCCGGCTTCCCCGCCGGCAGCAAGTGGCGCTTCGTGCGCCAGGAGCCGCCGCCGCGCCTGATGGCGATCAACGCCGACGAGGGCGAGCCCGGCACCTTCAAGGACCGCCACTACATGGAGACCGACCCGCACCGCTGCCTCGAAGGCACGCTCGTCGCCGCGTGGGCGGTCGAGGCAGCCGAGGTTTACATCTACCTGCGCGACGAGTACCCCGGGGTGCGCGAGATCCTGCTGCGCGAGATCGCCAAGGTCGAGGCGGCGGGGCTCGACCGGGCGACCAGGATACATCTCCGCCGCGGCGCCGGCGCCTACATCTGCGGCGAGGAAGGGGCGATGATCGAGAGCATCGAGGGCAAGCGCGGCCTGCCGCGGCACCGGCCGCCGTTCCCGACGCAGGTGGGGCTGTTCGGCCGGCCGACCCTGATCCACAACGTCGAGACCGTCTACTGGGTTCGCGACCTGGTGGAGAAGGGAGCAGAGTGGTTCACCTCGCACGGCCGCAACGGCCGCAAGGGCCTGCGCAGCTTCTCGGTGTCCGGCCGGGTCAAGGAGCCGGGGGTCAAGCTGGCGCCCGCCGGCATCACCGCGCGCGAGCTGATCGACGAATTCTGCGGCGGCATGCAGGACGGCCACGTCTTCAAGGGCTACCTGCCGGGCGGCGCCTCGGGCGGCATCCTGCCGGCTTCGCTCGGCGACGTGCCGCTCGATTTCGACACTCTCCAGCCTTACGACTGCTTCATCGGCTCCGCGGCCATCATCGTCTTGTCCGACCACGACAACGTGCGCGACGTGGCGCTCAACCTGATGCGTTTCTTCGAGGACGAAAGCTGCGGCCAGTGCACGCCGTGCCGCGTCGGCGCGGAAAAGGCCGTGCAGCTGATGAGCCGGCCGAAATGGGACGAGCCGCTGCTCGTGGAGCTTAGCACCGCGATGATCGACGCCTCGATCTGCGGCCTCGGCCAAGCCGCGCCGAACCCCATGCTCATGGCGCTCAGGCATTTCCGCGAGGACCTGGCGAGGACCCCGAATGAGTGACCGGATCGTCTTCACGCTCGACGGCGCCGAGGTCTCCGCCGAGCCCGGCGAGACCATCTGGCAAGTCGCCCACCGCCAGGGCATCGCCATCCCGCACCTGTGCTACTCGACCGCCGCGACCTACCGCGCCGACGGCAACTGCCGCGTCTGCATGGTCGAGGTCGAGGGCGAGCGGGTGCTCGCCGCCTCGTGCATCCGCAAGCCGACGCCCGGCATGGTGGTCAAGACCGCGACGGCGCGCGCCGAGACCGCGCGCCGCATGGTGATGGAGCTGCTGCTCGCCGACCAGCCGGCGCGCGACAGCGCCCGCGACCCCGAGTCCGAGCTGTGGCGCTGGGCCGAGAGCATGGGCCAGCTCAAGAGCCGCTTCCCCGCCCGCGAGGCGCCGCCGCCCGATGCCAGTCACCCGGCGATGGCGGTCAACCTCGACGCCTGCATCCACTGCACGCTGTGCGTGCGCGCCTGCCGCGAGGTCCAGGTCAACGACGTCATCGGCATGGCGTTCCGCGGCCACCACAGCAAGATCGTGTTCGACTTCGACGACCCGATGGGCGAGAGCACCTGCGTCGCTTGCGGCGAGTGCGTCCAGGCGTGCCCCACCGGCGCGCTGATGCCGGCGACGCTGCTCGACGAGGCGGGCGTGCGCACCGAGTTCGCCGACAAGCGGATCGACAGCGTGTGCCCCTACTGCGGCGTCGGCTGCCAGATCACGTACCACATCAAGGACAACAAGATCCTCTACGTCGACGGCCGCGAGGGCCCGGCGAACCTGGGCCGGCTGTGCGTCAAGGGCCGCTTCGGCTTGGACTACATCACCCATCCGCATCGCCTCACCGTGCCGCTGATCCGCAAGGACGGAGTCGGGAAAGACGCCTTCGACGACGTCGACCCCGCCGACCCATCGAGCCATTTCCGCGAGGCGACGTGGCAGGAGGCGCTCGATCGCGCCGCCGCGGGCCTCGCGGACATCCGCGACCGCGACGGCGGCCGGGCGCTCGCCGGCTTCGGCTCGGCCAAGGGCTCGAACGAGGAGGCCTATTTGTTCCAGAAGCTGGTGCGCGCCGGGTTCGGCACCAACAACGTCGACCACTGCACGCGGCTGTGTCACGCCTCGTCGGTGGCGGCGCTGTTGGAGACCATGGGTTCGGCCGCGGTCACGGCGCCGTTCACCGACGCGCTCAAGTCGGACGTGATCATCGTCATCGGCGCCAACCCGACCGAGAACCACCCGGTCGCGGCAACCTTCTTCAAGAACGCGGCGAAGCGGGGCGCGACCCTGATCGTCATCGACCCGCGCGGCCAGGCGCTCAAGCAGCACGCGAGCCACATGCTCGAGTTCAAGCCGGGCTCGGACGTCGCGCTGTTGAACGCGATGATGCACGTCATCGTTGGAGAAGAGCTGTACGACCGGCAGTACGTCGCGGCGCACGCCGAGGGCTTCGAGGCGCTCAAGCAGCACCTAACGAAGTACCCGCCCGAGGCGATGGCGGCGGTCTGCGGCATCGACTCCGGGACCATCCGCACCGTGGCGCGCACCTACGCCCGGGCCGAGCGGGCGATGATCTTCTGGGGCATGGGCATCTCGCAGAGCACCCACGGCACCGACAACGCGCGCTGCCTGATCAGCCTCGCGCTCATGACCGGCCAGGTCGGCCGGCCGGGCACCGGGCTGCACCCGTTGCGCGGGCAGAACAACGTCCAGGGCGCCTCCGACGCCGGCCTGATCCCCATGGTCTTCCCCGATTACCGCTCGGTCGAGGACGGCGACGTCAGGGCCGAGTTCGAGGCGCTGTGGGGCACCGAGCTCGACCCCAAGCGGGGGCTGACCGTGGTCGAGATCATGGACGCGGTCCACGACGGCGTCATCAAGGGCATGTACGTCATGGGCGAGAACCCGGCGATGTCGGACCCCGACGCCGGCCACGCGCGCGAGGCGCTGGCCAAGCTCGAGCACCTGGTGGTGCAGGACATCTTCTTCACCGAGACCGCGTTCCACGCCGACGTGGTGCTGCCGGCCTCGGCCTGGCCCGAGAAGGACGGCACGGTGACCAACACCAATCGTCAGGTGCAGATGGGGCGCCAGGCGCTGGAGATGCCGGGCGAGTGCCGCCAGGACTGGTGGATCATCCAGGAGATCGCGCGCCGCATCGGGCTCGACTGGAGCTACGCCCACCCCAGCGACGTGTTCGCCGAGATGCGCGCATGCATGGACTCGATCAAGGGCATCAGCTGGCAGCGGCTGATGGCCGAAAGCGCGGTGACGTACCCGTGCGACAGCGAAGACGAGCCCGGCCAGGAGGTGATCTTCGCCGACGGCTTCCCGACGCTATCGAAGCGCGGCAAGATGGTGCCGGCCGACATCATCCCGCCCGACGAACGGCCCGACGAACGCTACCCGATGATCCTCACCACCGGGCGCCAGCTCGAGCACTGGCACACCGGCGCGATCACCCGGCGCGCGCGCGTGCTCGACGAGCTCGAGCCCGAGGCGGTGGCGTGTCTCAATGCGCGCGACCTCGCCCGCCTCGGCGTCGAGCCCGGCGAGACGATCCGCGTGGCGACCCGGCGCGGCGCCATCGAGATCAAGGCGCGGCGCGACGGCCAAGTGCCCGCCGGGATGATCTTCATCCCCTTCTGCTTCACCGACGCGGCGGCGAACCTGCTCACCAACCCGGCGCTCGACCCGATCGGCAAGATCCCCGAGTACAAGTTCTGCGCCGCCCGGGTGGAGAAGCGCGCGGGCGGGGCGGCGGAGTAGCGCCAGCTCCGCCCTTCGATCACCAACCACCTATCGCATCGCGCCTATATGTCCTTAGAAGCCATCCAAACCGTCGACATTCCTTTTGAGACAAAGGAAGAAACGCTAAAGCGAATATCCGACTATACGGTGGGCTTTGTAAAGCCAACCGGATTAGATGGTCATGACGCAACGCTCGGAGGCAGCGGGACACTTGTGAAGATTGACGAGTGTCACGCAATTCTGACAGCGGCGCATGTTGTCAAAGAACTACGGAAAAGGGAGGAAATCGGGTTAATACTTTCTGGGTCTCCTCGGGGTCAGATTCACAAATTCACGTTTCATAGAGAGTTGATGAGAGAGGTGCAGCTACCACGAAAAGAAAGTTTGCGCGCAAGCGACCCCCCCGATTTGTCACTCGTTATTTTACCCGAAGCGATACTAGGAAATATTACTGCGCGTAAGTCCTTCTACAATATTTCCAAACACCGGCCCCATCAATTGTCTGCCCCCCCCAACTACCATTTGGGCTATTGGGCGATAATCGGCTTTGCTGAAGAGTTGTCCGGGGAAAGGCCTCCTAGCCATGGATTTCAGCGCGTACGTGAATTTAATGGAAAAATCGTTTGGGGGTTTGCAAATCCGCTGGAATCAGATTCAGAGTTCGACGCCTGGACATTCACGATAAGACGAGATGAGAGTTATGATGGTCCGGAGAACTTCGAGGGATATAGCGGCGGCGGGCTATGGCAAATTCTGTTTGAAAAGACAAAAAACGGTAAGATTCGTCTAACACAAACTATTCTTTCGGGTGTCGCTTTTTATCAGTCAGGCTTTCAAAATGATTCAAACACCATATTCTTTAATGGCCGGGAATGTATTTACAAATTCATTGTCGATGCGCTCAAAGCATAGTCTGACGAGCAAATTCAATAGCCCACTTGAACCACCCCGTAGGTCATACTATTTCGCCCACCAGCCGCCGCTCGCGGCGCGCTCACGCCGCGTACCGCGGAATGTGCTTGATTTCCCCGCCGGCGGCGTCCTCGGCGATGTCGAGGTCGTAGCGGTTCTGCAGGTTGAGCCAGAACCGCGCCGAGACGCCGAAGTAGCGCGCCAGCCTGAGGGCCGTATCGCCGCTGATGCCGCGGCGGCCACGCACGATCTCGGTGATGCGGTTCGGCGGCACGCCCAGGATGTGCCCCAGCTTGGTCGCGCTCAAGTCAAGCGGCGCCATGAAGTCCTCCTTGAGGACCTGGCCGGGATGGATGGGCGGGAGTTTCCGGGGCATCGTCCGTCTTAATGGTCGTCGGTGATCTCGACGTCGACCGCGCCCTCGCCGTTCCCGGCCGGGCGGTGGGTCGGTTTGATCGCGTCGGACTGCACGGCCAGGCCGTGCGGGGTCAGCGCTCGTCGATCGGCCCCGAGCGAACGGCCG
>JADFMW010000049.1 GCA_022563655.1 Pseudomonadota bacterium | reverse complement strand
TGCTCGGCAAGCTGCACGCCACGGGCACGATCCGCCAGCCCGAACAGGCGCGATTGCTCGGCCCGCCCGGCGCCGACCGCATCGAGCGCGGCGCGGCCCCGTAGCTCGCCCTGCGCGAGACGAAGTTGCTCGAGCGCGTCGTCGAAAGCTTCCCCGCCCTCGGGCAGGCCCTGGTTCGCAAGCCGCTGGAACAGCGTGCGGTCCTGGCGCTCGAACCCCGGGTTGAGAAGCCCGGTCAGACGCTGGAACGTCGCATCCTCGACACGACTGGCGTCGACGCTGAAATCGTCGGTGCCCGGCAACTTCACAAGGTCGGTGAAATCGAGCTCGCTACCGAACTCCGGCAAGCCTTCGAAGCTGATTGGCCCCGTTGGCAGTTGCTCTATTTGCTCCAGACCCCTTTCGGCCAGCCCAAGGCCCGCCTGTTGTTGCAGATCGAGTGCCTGTTGCAACGTTTCCGGCAGCGTGGTTCGCGCGGCCGCACCGCCGGTTGACGGGATGAACTCGCCGCCCGGGCCGATTTCGCCGAACTCGCGCGTGCCGATCGGCGTGAACTCGGTAATGCGGTTCGCCTTTGTCTGCGCCTCGATCAGCTTGAATGGATCGGGCGGCTTAGGCGCCTTCGGCTCGTCCTTGAATATGTTACCCATTACTCGCTTCCTCTATCATGCCCGCCATCGCTGTGGCTGCGCTCGGTGGCACCAGCCATCTATCTGCGTCATGCCTGAGCATCGAATAAAACATGGCATCGCCGCAGTCCGGCCATGCCTCGCGGCCCTTGCCCTCTAAGACGAAGCCCACGCCTTCGAGCAGCTTGCGCACACGGCGGTTCTTCTTCGCCACGGTGGCTTGCAAACGGCGGACGCCGAGCTGAGAGAACGGATAGGCGAAGATCGTCCGCAGAGTTCGCCGCGAGCACCAGCGCGGATGCGTCGCCGCCAGCGAAATCGAAATCGCGTGTGGGCGGCCGTAGCAATCATCGTGGTAATTGTTGTAGACGACGCCGGCGATGATCTCGCGTCCATCCACGATCGCCATGGTCGTGCATGGACCGAATGGGCCGAGGCCGGGAATCTGTCGCCGCACCCACGCCGCCACCCACTCGTCGGCGCCGAGCGCGATGCGAAGGCCGGCCGGCTTTGGCGCTTTGGGCGCGTCGTTGACCATGCTCCGTTTCTTCGGTTGTTGGTGTCGGGCTCAATGCATTGTGGAAGGCGTTGTCAGGTCCGGATGCTCGCCGGCGGCAAGCTCTTGCAATACGCAACGCTGCTTTTCCGTCGAAAGCCGTGCGTAGGCCACTAAGTCGATTCCGTGTAGCTCCAGGCGGAACTGTTCGAGATCACCCTCATCCAGGACAATCTCGCCCACGCGATCCCACTTACCGTCCGGTTGCCGCTGCTCGACTGTGAAACGAATTTCGTCGTCCACGCTTCCCTCACAGGTTCAGGAGTTCACCAGGATGGGCCGCCCACCCCTCGAAGGGCTTGGCGGACACCCGCCGCCGACATGCTGATCGGTGGACGAATTGGCCGATGGGCTTGGGAAAGCCGAGTTGCCGGCGGCGGGGTGTCGGTCGGCGCCTACGCCGAAGCTCTTGCCGCAAAAGGGAGGCGGAAACCGTGTCGCGTCGTGCTTTCCCAGTCCATCGCCGTGCCGTCCTTTGGTCTCGATCAGCACGGGCAACATAGCACGAAATCGCGCCGCGTGGTACCCCGGTGGTACCCGCGAGCGCGAACATCGGGAAACCGGCCCGAGATATGAGCGTAACCCATTGAAACGCTTGGAGGCCCGGGCCGGAATCGAACCGGCGTGCACGGATTTGCAGTCCGCTGCTTAACCACTCAGCCACCGGGCCGCGTCGCCGGCGAGCCACGCCGCTGCGCCCGCCGCCCTCGGCGTATATACGAGTGGCGCGCGGCGACGGTCAAGCGGCGCCTTGCCGCCGCGGGCCGGAAAGCGCCTCCGGCGTTGTAGCCCCTTGGCGTTGTCGCGCCTCTGGCATTGTCATGACGCCGCCGTGCCAGTATAAATCGGCCGTACCCGGGCGGGGCGCGGTCCCGCATCGTCAATCCTCTGCCTCCGATCGAGCATGGCCGACTACGCCGTTGCGCGGCGCAATATGATCGAGGGCCAGATCCGGCCCAACAAGGTGACCGACGGCCGCGTGCTGGCGGCGATGGCCGACGTACCGCGCGAGCTCTTCGTGCCGAAGAAGCTTCAGGGCGCCGCCTACGTCGACGAGGACCTCGCCGTCGCGCCGGGCCGCTACCTCATGGAGCCGGCGGTGTTCGCGCGCCTGCTGCAGGCCGCCGCGGTGACGCCGAACGACGTCGTGCTCGACATCGGCTGCGCCACCGGCTACTCGACGGCCGTGCTGGCCCGGCTGGCGGCCACCGTGGTCGCCGTCGAGAGCGACCCGGGGCTGGTCAAGACCGCCTCGGCCCTGCTCGCCGAGCTCGCCGCCGACAACGCGGTGGTGATCAAGGGGGCGCTCGCGGCGGGCTACGCCAAGCAGGCGCCCTACGACGCGATCCTGCTCGGCGGCGCGGTCGACGAGGTGCCGCCGGCGATTGCCGACCAGCTCGCCGAGGGCGGACGCCTCGTTGCCGTCGTCACCGGGCGCGCGTCGGGTCTCTCGTCGGGCCGCTCGTCGGGCCGCGCGTCGGTCGGCGAAGGGGTGCTGATGCTGCGCGTGCGCGGCGTGCTGTCGCGGCGGGTCCTGTTCGACGCCGCGCTGCCCCCCCTGCCAGGGTTCGAGGTCGAGCGTGGCTTCGTCCTCTAGCCGCGGGCGGCGGGACGCGCTTGGACGCGCCGCACGGCGAAAGATCGGGCGGTGAACAAACTATTCGTCGGCCTGCTCTGCCTTGTTGCCGCGGCGACACTCGCCGCCGCGGGCGCCGGGGCCGAGACCCTCGGGGAGGCGCTGGCGCTGGCCTATCGAAACAACCCCACCCTGCTGGCCCAGCGCGCGGCGCTGCGCGCCACCGACGAGCAGGTGCCGCAGGCGCTCGCGGGTTGGCGGCCAACCGTGACGGCCACCGGGGAGCTCGGCAAGAAGCTCGTCGATTCGAAAAGCGGTTTCTTTACGTCCGAGGAGACCCGGACGCCCGAGAGTTACGCGCTGACCCTTAGTCAGCCGATCTACCGGGGCGGCCGCACGGTGGCGGCGACGCGTCAGGCCAAGAACCTGGTGCTGGCCGACCGCGCGCGCCTCGCCGAGGTCGAGCAGGACGTGCTGCTGCAAGCGGCCACGGCCTACATGGACGTCTGGCGCGACCGCGCGATCGTCGACCTCGCGCTGAGCAACGAGCGCCGGCTCGAGCGCACGGTCCAGGCGGCGCGCGACCGCTTCGAGGTCGGCGTGGTCACGCTCACCGACGTGGCCCAGGCCGAGGCTCGCCTGTCGAGCGGCATCGCCGAGCGCATCCGCGCCCAGGGCGACCTGGCCGGCGTGCGCGCGGCCTTCGGAGTGCTGTTGCCCGAGGTGAGCCTCGACGCCGAACTGCGCCGCGCCGAGGATCAGTCGAGCAAGGGCAGCCTCTCGGAGTCCGCGAGTATATCGGCGCGGCTCACGATCCCGCTCTATCAAGCGGGCGGCGAGTACTCCCGGGTGCGCGCCGCGCGCGCGGTCGCCGCCCAACGCCGCCTCGAGATCGAGCGCAGCCGGCGGAGCGTGATCGAGAACGTCACGCGGACGTGGGAGACCCTGCAGACGACACGCGCCCAGATCACCGCGCTCGGCGACGCCGTCGACGCCGCCGAGATCGCCTTCGAGGGAGTCGAGCAGGAGGCCGCGGTCGGCACGCGCACCACCCTGGACGTGCTCGACGCCGAGCAGGAGCTGTTCGACGCCAAGGTCGACCTCGTGCTCGCCCAGCGCGACGAGGTCGTCGCCAGCTACGCGCTGGCGGCCGCCATCGGCCGGCTCTCCGCCCGGACGCTCGGCCTGCGCGTCGATATCTACGACGAGCTACGGCACTACGAGGCGGTGCGCGGCAAGCTGTGGGGCTTAGGCTCGGGCGACTAGAGCCGAAGCCCGCCGTCGGGCGCGGCCCATGGTTTGGCGGCCGCCGCGAAGACCCACTTCCAAGCATTGAACCAAAACGGTAATAATTTGACAAAGCCTTCCCGTTTTGGTTATCTAGCGCCGTGAATCTTGGCGAATATCTCAAACGTTCGGGTCTCTCGCGGGCCGAGTTTGCCGAAATGGTAGGCGTGGCGGAGGCGTCGATGAGCCGCTACGTCGCCGGCAAGCGGGTGCCGCGGCCCGGGATTATGCGCCGCATCGTCGCCGCCAGCGGCGGCGAGGTGCGGGCCGACGACTTCTTCCCAGGCGCGGACTCGGGCGCGGACTCGGGCGCCGCGCCGGGCAACACAGCCGCCGCGCCGGGCAACACGGCGGCAACCGCGCCGCGCGACCCGGCGGCGACGTTCCGCGCCGCCCACCCCCCTGACCCGGCGGCGGCGTTCCGCGCCGCCCACCCCGAGATCGCGGCCGTCGACATGCTGCTCTGCGACATGCACGGCATGCTGCGCGGCAAGCGGCTCGCCGCCGGTTCCCTGAGCAAGCTGTTCTCCGGGGGCGTGATGATGCCGGGCTCGACCTTCGCCCTCGACGTGACCGGCGCCAACGTCGACGCCACCGGGATCGGCATGCCCGACGGCGACCCCGACTACGTGTGCCGCCCGGTCGCCGGCACGCTCGCCACGGTGCCATGGGCGGCGCGGCCGGCGGCCCAGGTGCTGGCCAGCATGTACCACCACGACGGCCGGCCCTTCCACCTCGACCCGCGCCACGTGCTCGGCCGGGTCGCCGCGCGCTTCGAGGAACTCGGCCTGCGGCCGGTGGTGGCGCTCGAGCTCGAGTTCTACCTGCTCGACCGCGAGCGCGACGCCGCGGGGCGGCCGCAGCCGCCGGTCTCGCCCGCCACCGGGCGGCGCGCCACCGACACCCAGGTGTTCGCCATCGACGACCTCGAGGACGCTTCGCCGGTCCTCGACGACATCGCCCAGGCGTGCGCCGCGCAATCGATTCCGGCCAGCGTCGCGCTTGCCGAATACGCGCCCGCCCAATACGAGATCAACCTCAAGCACCGGCCCGATCCCGTCGCCGCCGGCGACCACGCGGTGCTGCTCAAGCGCGCGGTCAAGGGTGTGGCCCGGCGCCATGGCCTGGAGGCGACGTTCATGGCCAAGCCGTTCGCCGAACTCTCGGCCAACGGCCTGCACATCCACGTCAGCCTGCTCGACCGCGACGGGCGCAACGCGTTCGACGACGCCAACGACGGCGGCGAGGAGCGGCTGCGCCACGCGATCGGCGGCCTGCGGGCGACGATGGCCGAGGCGATGGCGATCTTCGCGCCCAACGCCAACTCCTACCGGCGCTACCGGCCCGGCACTTACGCGCCGATGGCGCCGGCCTGGGGCTACGACAACCGCACGGTGGCGCTGCGCGTGCCGGCGGGGCGCGGCGCCGCCAGCCGCATCGAGCACCGCACGGCGGGGGCCGACGCCAACCCCTATCTCGCGGCGGCGGCGGTGCTCGCCGGCATCCATCACGGCCTCGCGCGAGGCCTCGACCCCGGCCCGCCGACCACCGGCAACGCCTACGAGCAGCATGCCGCGAGCCTGCCGTCGCACTGGCTCGACGCGCTGCGCGGCTTCGACCGCGCCGGGGTGCTGGCGGAGTACCTCGGCGCCGACTATTGCCGCGTCTACCTGGCCTGCAAGTGGCGCGAGTTCGAGATGTTCAACGCCCGCGTCACCCCCACCGAGTACGACTGGTACCTGCGCGCGCTGTAGCCGGGGGGGTCGGGTCTAGCCATTGTCGGCGAGGATGTTGCCGGCGAGATAGATCGAGCCTGTGATCAGGATCCGGCCCGCCCGCGGCGCGGCGGCGGCGATCCGCTCGATTGCCGAGCCGGCATCCTCGGCGGTCCGCGCGGCGAGGCCCGCGGCGCGCGCGGCGGCGGCGATCGCGGCCGCCGGCAGGCTCGCCGGCTGGCCGGGGATCGCGACGCCGGCGACGTCCAAGGCGAGCCCGGCCCACGGCCGCAAGAAGCCTTCGGGGTCCTTCGTGTTCAACATGCCGACGACGAGGTGCAGCGGGCGGTCGCGCCAAGCCTCGGCGGTCCGTGCGAGCGCCTCTCCGGCGGCGGCGTTGTGGCCCGCGTCGAGCCACAGCTCCCACGCCCCAGGCAGGCGCGCCAGCAGCGGCCCCCGGCGCAGGCGCTGGAGCCGCGCCGGCCATTGCGTGGCGCGCAACCCCTCGGCGAGGTCGTCGGCGCCGACGGCGAACCCCGAAAGCCGCCTGAGGCACGCCACCGCGGTGATGGCGTTGTCGATCTGATGGGGGCCCATCAGGGCCGGGCGCGGCAGTGCAATCTCGTCGCCGGACGCGACGTAGCGTATGCCGCCGGCGGTGGTCTCGCCGTGAAACTCGGCGCCAAAGCGCGCCAAGGGACTGCCGAGCGCCGCCGCGCGGGCGGCGATGACCTCGGCCGCCTCGGGATGCTGCGGACCGATCACCGCCGCGACGCCGGGTTTCAGGATGCCCGCCTTCTCGCCGGCGATCGCCGCCAGCCCCTCGCCGAGGTACTGGGTGTGGTCGATCGACACCGGCGTGATCGCGCACAGCGCCGGGCGGGCGACCACGTTGGTCGCGTCGAGCCGGCCGCCGAGGCCGTTTTCGAGCAGCAGCACGTCGGCCGGCGTACGCGCAAACGCGAGGAAGGCCGCCGCGGTGGTCACCTCGAAGAAGGTAATCGGCTGGCCCTGGTTCGCGTCCTCGCACTCGGCGAGCAGCGCCGCGAGGCGATCCTCCCCGATCAGCCGGCCAGCAAGGCGGATGCGCTCGTGGAAGCGGGTGAGATGGGGCGAGGTGTAGGCGTGCACGCGGTAGCCCGCCGCCTCGAGGCAGGCGCGCATGCAGGCGATCATCGAGCCCTTGCCGTTGGTCCCGGTGACGTGGACGACGGGCGGCGCCAGCCGCTCGGGGTGATCGAGCGCGGCGAGCAGGCGCTCGATGCGGTCGAGCGAGAGGTCGATCAGCTTGGGGTGGAGCGCCATCAGGCGCTCCAGCAGGACGTCACTTTTCAGGGGAGGAGTCCCCCCCGCCGTCCGCGCCGGGCGTCGGAGGCGCGAGTTCGGGCGCCGGCGGCTCGGGCGCGTCGGCCGCCGGTCCCCGGTCGAGCAGCAGGCCGAGGATGCGGATCAGCGTCTCGCGCACCGCGCGGCGCTCGACGACCATGTCGATCATGCCGTGCTCGAGCAGGTACTCGGAGCGCTGGAATCCCTCGGGCAGCTTCTCGCGGATGGTCTCCTCGATGACCCGCGGCCCGGCGAAGCCGACGATCGCCCCCGGCTCGGCGAGGGTGATGTCGCCGAGCATGGCGAACGAGGCGGTGACGCCGCCGGTGGTCGGGTTGGTGAGCACGACGATGTACGGCAGACCCGCCTCCTTGACCTCCTCGATGGCGATGGTGGTGCGCGCCAACTGCATCAGCGACAACACGCCCTCCTGCATGCGCGCGCCGCCCGAGGCCGGGAAGACGATGAGCGGCGCCTCGTGCCGGGTGGCGTGGCGCGCCGCCGCGATGATCGCCTCGCCGACCGCGACGCCCATCGAGCCGCCGAGAAAACCGAAATCGAACACCGCAACGACGACGCCGAGGCCGTCCACCTTGCCGTGGGCGACGATCACCGCGTCGGACTCCCCGGTGCGGCTGCGCGCCTCCTTCAGGCGGTCGGCGTAGCGCTTCTTGTCGCGGAACTTGAGCACGTCGTGGGGCGCCTCGGGCAGTTCGACGCGCTGGTACTCGCCGTCGTCGAACAGCGAGGCAAAGCGCTCCTTGGGGCCGAGGCGCAGGTGGAAGCCGCAGTGCTGGCACACGAACAGGTTGGCCTCGAGGTCGCGGTGAAACACCATGCGCTCGCACGACCGGCACTTCTCCCACAGGTTGTCTGGAATGTCGGGCTTGCGCACCAGGGCGCGAAGCTTGGGCCGGACGAAGTTGGTGAGCCAGTTCACAGCGTTCCCTTGCGACCGATGCGGCTAGCGGCGCGCGGCGCGCACCCCGGCGGCGAGCTCGCCGACCAGCGCCAACACCCCCTCGACCAAGCCGGGCCGTGCGGCGCCGCCGTCGAGGCCCTCGACGATGCGCTCGACCAGCGCCGAGCCGACCACCGCGGCGTCGGCGACGCGGGCCACCGCGGCGGCGTGCTCGGGCGTCTTGATGCCGAAGCCGACGGCGATCGGCAGCTCGGTATGGCGGCGCAGGCGAGCGACGGCGGCGCCGATCACGTCGGCGGGCGCGCCCTCGGCGCCGGTGATGCCGGTGATCGAGACGTAGTAGACGAAGCCCGAGGTGTTGGCGAGGACGCTCGGAAGGCGCTTGTCGTCGGTCGTCGGGGTCGCCAGGCGGATGAAGTTGAGGCCGCGCGCGAGCGCCGGCAGGCACAGCTCTTGGTCCTCCTCGGGCGGCAGGTCGACGACGATCAGGCCGTCGACGCCGGCGTCTGAAGCGTCGGCGAGAAAGCGCTCGTTGCCGTATCTGTAGATCGGGTTGTAGTAGCCCATCAGCACGACCGGGGTGGCGTCGTCGGCGCGGCGGAACTCGCGCACCATCGAGAGCGTCCGGGCCATCGTCTGCCCCGCCCCGAGCGCGCGCAGGCTCGACGCCTGGATCGCCGGGCCGTCGGCCATGGGGTCGGTGAACGGCATGCCGAGCTCGATCAGATCGGCGCCCGCGGCGGGAAGGCCGCGCAGGATGTCCATGGCCCGCTCGGGGTCGGGGTCGCCGGCCGAGAGAAACGTCACCAGCCCGCCGCGCCGCTCCTCGTCGAGGGCGGCGAAGCGCGCGGCGATGCGGCCGATGTTCGAGGCCTCTCTCACAGCTTCGCCCCGAGCGCCTCGGCGACGGTGAAAATGTCCTTGTCGCCGCGCCCGCACATGTTCATCAGGATGATGTGGTCGCGCGGCAGCTCGGGCGCGATACGCGCGACGTGGGCCAGCGCGTGCGCCGGCTCGAGCGCCGGGATGATGCCCTCGAGCTGGGAGCAGAGCTGGAACGCCGCGAGCGCCTCGTCGTCGGTCGCCGAGACGTACTCGACGCGGCCGACGTCCTTGAGCCAGCTGTGCTCGGGCCCGATCCCCGGATAGTCGAGCCCGGCCGAGATCGAGTGCGCCTCCTTGATCTGGCCCTCCTCGTCCTGCAACAGATAGGTGAGGTTGCCGTGCAGCACTCCGGGCGACCCGGCGGTCAGCGAGGCGGCGTGCTCGCCGGTCTCGAGGCCCCGGCCCGCGGCCTCGACCCCGCACATGCGCACGCCGGCCTCGTCGAGGAAGGAGTGGAACAGGCCCATCGCGTTCGAGCCGCCGCCGATGCAGGCGACCAGGGTGTCGGGCAGCCGTCCCTCGGCCTCGATGATCTGCTCGCGCGCCTCGCGGCCGATCACCGACTGGAAGTCGCGCACCATCATCGGGTAGGGGTGCGGCCCGGCCACGGTGCCGATGATGTAGAAGGTCGTCTCGACGTTGGTTACCCAGTCGCGCAGCGCCTCGTTCAGCGCGTCCTTGAGCGTGCGCGAGCCCGAGGTCACCGGCACCACCTCGGCGCCCAGCAGCTTCATGCGGAACAGGTTGGGCCGCTGCCGGGCCATGTCGACCTCGCCCATGTAGACCGTGCACGGCAGGCCGAACAGCGCGCACACCGTGGCCGCCGCCACGCCGTGCTGGCCGGCGCCGGTCTCGGCGATGATGCGGGTCCTGCCCATGCGCCGGGCGAGCAGGATCTGGCCGAGGCAGTTGTTGATCTTATGGGCGCCCGTGTGGTTGAGCTCGTCGCGCTTGAAGTAGATCTTGGCGCCGCCGAAATGCTCGGTCAGCCGCGCCGCGAAGTAGAGCGGGCTGGGCCGGCCGACGTAATGCTTCAGGTAGCCGGCAAGCTCGTCGGCGAAGGCGGGGTCGTCGCGCGCCTCCTTGTAGGCCCGTTCGAGCTCGAGGACGAGCGGCATCAGCGTCTCGGCGACGAAGCGCCCGCCGTAGTCGCCGAAGCGGCCGTGCTCGCTGGGCCCGGCCTTATACGTGTTCAATGCTTCCATCGTCTTCCCGCTTGCATCGGTTCGCGGCGCCCTCGCCTCACAGCCGCCGGACCGCGGCGAGAAAGGCGGCGATCTTGCCCGCGCTCTTGTGGCCGCGGCGGTCCTCGACGCCCGAGGAGACGTCGACCGCGCGGGCGCCCGCGACGCCCACCGCCTCGGCCACGTTGTCGGCGTCGAGCCCGCCCGACAGCATCCACGGCACGTCCCAGCGGCGCCCCGCGAGCAGCCGCCAGTCGAAGGCCAGCGCATTGCCGCCGGGCAAGGCCCCGGGGCGCTCTGCCAGCGCGCGGGCGTCGAACAACAGCCAGTCGGCGACCTCGGCGTAGGCGTCCGCCGCCGCGACGTCGGACTCGCACGAGACACAGATCGCCTTCATGACCGGCACGCCGAAGCGCGCGCGCACCGCGGCGACCCGGTCGACGCTTTCGTCGCCGTGGAGCTGCAACAGGTCGAGGTCGACCTCGTCCAGCGCCGCGGCGAGGGTGTCGTCGGCGGCATCGACGAACAGACCGACCTTGCCGACCGCGCGCGGCACCTCGGCGGCCAGCAATGCCGCCCGGCCCGGCGTGACGCAGCGCGGCGACGGCGGGTAGAACACCAGGCCGATATGACCGGCGCCGCCGGCCACCGCAGCGGCAACCGCGTCCGGCGCGTTGAGGCCACAGATTTTCGCCATAACCGCCATGGCAGAGCTCAGCCGGCGCCGCCCGCCATCTCGTCGATAATGCGCCGCGCCGCCGCCGGCGGGTCGTCGGAGCGGGTGATCGGGCGGCCGACGACGAGGTAATCGGCGCCGCGGCGCACCGCCTCGGCCGGCGTGATGATGCGCTTCTGGTCATCGGCCGACGACCAGGCCGGGCGGATGCCCGGCACCACCAGGGTGAAGTCGTCGCCGCATTGCTGGCGCAGCTCGCCGATGTCGTGGGCCGAGGCGACGATCCCGTCGAGCCCGCTCGCCCGCGCGAGGTCGGCGAGGCGGCGCACCTGGTCGGTGATCGGCCCCTTCATGCCGACGGCCTCGATGTCGTCCTCGTCGAAGCTGGTGAGCACGGTGATGCCCACCACCTGCGGCCGCCGGCCGTTGGTGCGATCGGCGAGGCGGAACGACGCGGCCATCGCGGCGCGCAGCATCGCGGGGCCGCCGGCGATGTGGACCGTCATCATGAACGGTTTGAGCTCGAAGGAGCCGCGCACCGCGCCGGCGACGGTGTTGGGAATGTCGTAGTACTTGAGGTCGAGAAAGAGGGGCAGGCCGCTTTTCGCGACGGCGCTGACGCCGGCGGGCCCGTGCGCGGTGAAGAACTCGAGGCCCAGCTTGACGCCGCCGACGACGTCGCCGAGCGACTGGGCGAGCGAGATCGCGGTGTCGAGCTCGACCGTGTCGATGGCGCACAGCAGCCGTTTCGCGCCGTCGGCGTGTGCCATGGTGTCCTCCTTGCGCCAGACCGCCCCCGGCGGCCGCTTGGCCGGCCTTTATAGCAGATCGCCATTCCCCGAGACACGACAAAACCGGAACCCGAGCCCGGCGCCGCTTCGATGCGTGTCCGAGCAAAGGCGATCTCCGGCAAGCACGTCTTTCCGGGCGCATCACCACGGCCCGACACGCGTTTCACCGAGGTTGCGCACATCGCGCCGTAAGTAGCGCTCGGGATGCTTACCGCGCGCACATATGAGGTCGGCTACGCGACCATCCTGCCGAGGTCGGCGCGCGTTGGCGTCAGCTCTCGAGTGCGGCGGCCATGAACTGCCGATAAGGCTCGCCGCAGCCTCGGTCATCGCCAATCGTGGGGAGAGGACCGTCCCTCATAGGGAGGCCGCACAGATCTGCCGCCACGCGCAGGGCGCCAGCCGGATCGGCGATCATGTCCTCATAGTTGATGATGCGCACCCGATCCGGAAGGCGTTCCGCGAGCAGGTCCATCATTTCATGATACCAGGTTAAGTGTTCGCGGATCGTCTTCAGGTCATAGCCGTAAGCGTTCCCCCGCCCGTATTTGCGCATGTAGATGCGCAGCATGTTGTCTTCGAGAGTCCGCTTCACTAAAACGAATCGCATGTCTGGAAGCGCGGCGGCGAGCCGCGCGGCCTCGTGGATACGGACCGGATGGGTGTTGGTGAAGACCTTCGCCGAGCCAGCCCGCCGGCGAAGCTCTTCCACGTAAATGTCGCGGCACTCCGGATGGAGAATGGACGGAATGGTCCAAAGCAGGGCTTGCGATCGCGGCGTAAGTGACTAGGTCATCGGCCGGGCCGGTCTCAACCGGCGCTTCAATACGATGAGGTAACGTCGTCTCGATCGTGCTTGGGCGGATGGCGTTTAAGCCAAACGACTGAACGGACTTGAAGTCGGCCGCCGGGAACGGTGGCCGGCTTCGTTTATGATGCTGTGGACGGCTCCTCCGCCGGCATCGAGGTGTCATGGAGTGGTTTCGGTCTCGACCACGAATGAGACGGGCGTGCGGCAGCCGTCAGCCGCCGGAGGCGCGACTGGCGATGACCTGGGCGATGAGCTGGGCGGTGGCGAGGTCCTGGTTGCCGCCGCCGCCGTTCTTGAACAGGGTGATCTCGTCCGGCCCCCGGCGGCCGTCGCGCTCGCCGCGGGCAAGCTGGGTGAGATCGGCCTCGATGTCGGCCTCGCCGATCACCCCGCTCGCCAACGGGGCGGCGATGTCGCCGACCTCGCCGAGCGTGCCCTCGCGCGTATCGACGAAGACTCGCGCGCGGCGCACCGCCTCGTCGTCGGCCTCGCGCATCTGTGGCGTGAAGCCGCCGACGAGGTCGAGGTGGGCGCCGGGCTTGAGCCACGCGCCGCGGATCAGCGGCTCGATCGTCATGGTCGCGCACGAGATCACGTCGGCCTCGCGCGCCGCGCCCTCGATGTCGCGCACGGCGCTCACGGAGAGACCCGGCCGCGTGCGCTCGGCGGCCAGCGCCTCGGCCCGCGCCGGCGTGCGGTTCCACACCATGACGCGGCGGATCGGACGCACCGCGGCGTGCGCCTCGATCAG
>JADFMW010000048.1 GCA_022563655.1 Pseudomonadota bacterium | reverse complement strand
ACAGCGAGATCAGCAACGCCTGCCGCAAGCGGTAGGCCAGGCCCCCGCCCTTGCCATGGGGCGGGGCAGCCCACACCTAGTCTCCATGATCTATGCGCCATCCGCCTTTGCGCCGCCGCCGCAACTCGACGCCGAGGGCCGCACGAACCTGCTTGGGCTGGGCCGCGCGGCGCTCGCCGAGCGGGTGCGCGCACTCGGCGCCAAGCCGTTTCGCGCCAAGCAGCTGTGGCACTGGATGTACCACCGGGGGATCAGCGACTTCGGCGCGATGACGACGCTGGGCAAGCCCTTGCGGGCGCAGCTCGCCGAGCGCCATTTCATCGCCCGCCCGCGCGTCGCGCGCCTCGAGACCTCGGACGACGGCACGCGGAAGTGGCTCCTCGGCATGGTCGATGGCCACGAGGTCGAAAGCGTCCACATCCCCGACGAGGACCGCGGCGCCCTGTGCCTCTCCTCGCAGGTCGGCTGCACGCTGACGTGCCGGTTCTGCCATACCGGCACGCAACCGATCGTGCGCAACCTCGGCGCCGGCGAGATCGTCGGCCAGGTGATGGTGGCGCGCGACGCGCTGGGCGAGTGGCCGTCGCCGTCCGAGGGGCGCCTGATCTCGAGCATCGTGATGATGGGGATGGGCGAGCCGCTCTTCAATTACGACAACGTCGCCGCGGCGCTCGGCATCGTCATGGATTCGGAGGGGATCGCGATCTCGCGGCGGCGCATCACGCTTTCCACCGCCGGCGTGGTGCCGATGATCGGGCGCCTGGGCGAGGAGCTCGGGGTCAACCTCGCGGTCTCGCTGCACGCGGTGACCGACGAGCTGCGCAGCCGGCTGGTGCCGCTCAACAAGCGTTACGGGATCGAGGCGCTGCTGGCCGCGTGCCGCGCGTACCCCGCCGGCGGCAACACCCGGCGCATCACCTTCGAGTACGTCATGCTCGACGGCGTCAACGATTCGCCCGCCGACGCCCGGGCGCTGGTGCGGCTGATCGCGGGCATCCCGGCCAAGGTCAACCTGATCCCGTTCAACCCGTGGCCGGGCGCGCCTTTCCGGTGCTCGTCCGACGCCGCGATCCGCGGCTTCGCCGAAATCGTCAACGCCGCCGGCTACGCGGCGCCGGTGCGCAGCCCCCGCGGCCGCGACATCATGGCGGCGTGCGGCCAGCTCAAGTCGGCCAGCGTGCGCGAACGCAGGAGCCGGGCGGTGGCCGACCGGGCAGCCGCGGCGGGTTGAACGCAACCCGGTTGCAGCCGACCACGCGCGGACGAAGCCACTCAGCGTCGATTATGGCCTGAATGGCGCCGCGGCCTTGCCGGTGCTCGGCTTTGGCCTATACTCCGCGGCTTCGGCGGCGTGAAGGCATTTCGGCATGACAGGCGACGTCAAGAAGGTGGTGCTCGCCTACTCGGGCGGGCTCGATACCTCGGTCATCCTCAAGTGGCTCAAGGAGAGTTACGGCTGCGAGGTGGTCGCGTTCACCGCCGACATCGGCCAGGGCGAGGAGCTCGAGCCGGCGCGGCGGAAGGCCGAGGCGCTGGGCGCGGCGCAGGTCTTCGTCGAGGACCTGCGCGAGGAATTCGTGCGCGACTTCGTCTTTCCCATGTTCCGCGCCAACGCGCTCTACGAGGGTGTCTACCTGTTGGGCACGGCGATCGCGCGGCCGCTGATCGCCAAGCGCCAGATCGAGATCGCGCAACGACTCGGCGCCGACGCCGTGGCCCACGGCGCCACCGGCAAGGGCAACGACCAGGTGCGCTTCGAGCTCGCCTACTACGCGCTCGATCCCGACATCCGGGTGATCGCGCCGTGGCGCGAATGGCAGCTCGGGTCGCGCAAGAAGCTCCTGGAGTTCGCCGCGCAGCACCAGATTCCCATCGCCCGCGATGCGCGCGGCGAGGCGCCGTACTCGGTCGACGCCAACCTGTTGCACGTCAGCTCCGAGGGCAAGGCGCTCGAGGACCCGTGGGCCGCGCCGCCCGAGCACGTCTATACGCGCACCGTCGCGCCCGAGGCCGCCCCCGACGAGCCGGCTTACGTCGAGATCGCGTTCGAGGCGGGCGATCCGGTGGCGGTCGATGGCGAGCGGCTCTCGCCCGCGGCGCTGCTCGCGCGGCTCAACGAGCTCGGCGGCGCCCACGGCGTCGGCCGCCTCGATCTGGTCGAGAACCGTTTCATCGGCATGAAGTCGCGCGGCGTCTACGAGACTCCGGGCGGCACGGTGCTGCTCGCCGCCCACCGCGCGGTCGAGAGCCTGACGCTGGAGCGCGGCGCCCAGCACCTCAAGGACGAGCTGATGCCGCGCTACGCCGAGCTGATCTACAACGGCCTGTGGTTCTCGCCCGAGCGCGAGATGATCCAGGCGGCGATCGATGCCAGCCAGCACAGCGTCACCGGCACGGCGCGGCTCAAGCTGTACAAGGGCACGGCCAGCGTGGTCGGGCGCAAGTCGCCGGTGAGCCTCTACCGGCAGGACTACGTCACCTTCGAGGAGGACGAGGTCTACGACCCGCGCGACGCCGAGGGCTTCATCAAGCTCACCGCGCTCCGCCTTCGGCTGCTCAAGATGCGGCGGGGATAGCCGAGGCCGCCGCGAGGCGAACAAGGTCAATCAATTGATCTTAGCGGCAAAGGCCTTGGCGTCGTTGCCTAAAACGGCAGGGCGCTCTTGCCGATGACCGGCAGGTGGGCGAGCGCGAGGGCGAGGTAGAGGGCGAGGCCGGCGAGGATGCGCCAGGCGCCGATCTCGCCGAGCTGCACCTTGGCGCGGCCCGAAAGCATGGCGGCGAACGGCAGCACCGAGGTGGTCAGCGCGATCGGCCCCCACGCGGTGCCCATGGACTGCTCGCGCTTGCGGTCGATCAGCACCATGCCGGCGAAGGCGAGGATCGCGAACGCGCCGAACAGGATGAGCGATCCGGCATCGCCGTTGGGCGGAATGTGGGCGAGCGCCCACAGGGCGATGCCCCACAGGACGGGGTGGCGCGTCACCTTCATGATGCCCGGCGCGGGGTTCGCCGTTCCCGCGTCCACGCCGCCGCCGATCGCCGTCGGGTTGCGCGTCGTCACGCCGCACGCCAACAGGATGGCGGCGAACGGGATCACCACCAGCGGCACGTAGCGCGCCCACGCGGCTTCGGCCCACAGCTCGACGTAGGGCGCAGTGTTGAAGGCGATCACGAGCCACACGAGCCCGGCGCTCGCGACCGCCGAATACAGGCCGCGATAGACCTTCTCGCCGATGCGCTTGACCAGCGCGGCGCGCAGCGGCCCGCTCGCCAGCACGATGTGGCTCGCGACGAAGAAGACCGCCGCCAGCGCGACCCCCTCGATGGTCCCGATCATGGCCGCGCCCGCCTCATGCCGCCTCCGGCACCGCGAGCCCACGCCGGCGGCAGGCGGCGGTGAGCGTGTTCAGCAACAAGCACGCGATGGTCATCGGCCCGACCCCGCCGGGCACCGGCGTGATCGCTCCCGCGACCTCGCGGGCCTCGGCGAAGGCGACGTCGCCCACGAGGCGCGTCTTGCCGTCACGCTCGACGCGGTTGATGCCCACGTCGAGCACCGCCGCTCCCGGCTTGATCCAGTCGCCGCGCACCATCTCCGGCCGGCCGACGGCGACGACGAGGATATCGGCGCGCCGGCACACCGCGGGCAGGTCGCGGGTGCGCGAGTGCGCCATCGTCACCGTGCAGTGCGCGGCCAGGAGGAGCTGCGCCATCGGCTTGCCGACGATGTTCGAGCGCCCCACCACCACGGCATCGAGGCCCTTGAGCTCGCCGAGCCGGTCGCGCAGCAGCATCAGGCAGCCGAGCGGCGTGCACGGCACCATCGCCTCCTGGCCCGTCGCCAGGCGGCCGACGTTGACGACGTGGAAGCCGTCGATGTCCTTCGCCGGGTCGATTGTGTTGAGCACCGCGGCCGCATCGAGCTGTTCGGGCAGCGGCAACTGGACCAGGATGCCGTCGACCTTGGGGTCGTCGTTGAGCTCGGCGACCTTGGCCATCACCGCGTCTTGCGTGGCGTCCGCCGGCATCAGGTGCTGCCAGCTGCCCATGCCCGCCTCCGCCAGCGCCCGGCTCTTGTTGCGCACGTAAAGACGGCTCGCCGGGTCGTCGCCGACGAGCAGCGCCGCAAGGCCGGGGGTGGCGCCGTCGCGCGCCACGAGGGCGGCGACCTGGCGGGCGATACGGGCGCGCAGGCTCGCGGCGAAGGCCTTTCCGTCGATGATCGCGGCTTCAGCCATGGCGGCCGGCGACCCGGTGGCTCAACCGCGCCAGCAGCAGGGGCGCATCGCCCGCGACGTGCACGGTCTTGCGCCGGCCCTTGGCGCCGGCGACGACGCTCAAGCGCGACGGCGAGAGGTCCCACGCCTTCGCCAGCAGCTTGATCAGCGCGGCGTTGGCCTTGCCGGCCACGGGCGGTGCGGTGACGCGGACGCTGAGAAAGGCGCGGCCGGCCGCGTCGACGCGCACCCCGTCGATGCGGTTGCGCGAGGCCCGGGGCGTCACCCTCAGCGCCACGCGCACGCCGCCGTCGACAGCTTCGACCGGCAACTGGGGGGACGACACCAGCGACATCCCTAGAAGACGTACCGGTTGACCACTCTTTGCAGGAAGATCAAACCAATGATCAGAACGACGGGCGACAGGTCGATGCCGCCGAGGTTGGGCATCATCCGGCGGATCGGTCTGAGCCCCGGCTCGGTGATGCGATAAAGAAAGCTTCCGACCAAGTGGACGAAGCGGTTGCGGGTATTGACGACGTTGAGGGCGGTGAGCCAGCTCATTATGACGTAAACGAATACCAGCATTAAATAAAAGTCCACGACCGTGTTGAAGAGCCAGTGCAGGGGAGATTGCGCCATCGTTCGATCGACCGTTTTTTCAACCGTTTCGTCACGGCGTGCGCGCCGGTGCGGCGCGCGCGATTATATAGCATGTCATCGCACGGCGGCAGCAACGATCTCGCGCGCGGCGCGGCGCGCTTGACAGCTGCTCCGCGCCACCTACAGTATCGCGCGCCCAGTATCGCGCGCCCAGTATCGCGCGCCCAGTATCGCGCGCCCAGTATCGTGCGCCCAGTATCGCGCGCCGGCGGGCGCGATTTCGTGGGGCCGTAGCTCAGTCGGGAGAGCGCGACGTTCGCAATGTCGAGGTCAGGGGTTCGATTCCCCTCGGCTCCACCACCCGCTTTCCGGCAAACCTGCGTCCATGACGGCACGCGGCGGAAACGCCGCGGTTCCGGGGCGTTTGGCCGGGACACCGCCGGCAACCATGGCCGGGAGACGCGCGAACTCAGGAATTTTGGGCCAAATCCGCCGACCGTCTCTGTCGGCCGGTTTCGAGCGCCATAACTTTTCGTCCGATTTGTGCGGTGCACGGGTCGATCGATCAGGCGAAGCCCAGGATCCGGCGCTGCTCCGCCCATGACACGGGGAGATCGCGTATCCGTTTCAGCCGTTTGGCCGTCAGCTCGATGGGCTGGCGACCACCAAGGATCGCCTCGACGATGTCAGGGGCGAGAAGGCCGAGTGGGAGGATCCGGCTGACGTCGCCCTGATTGACGAGTTTCGATTGCGCAATCCGAGTCGACTGCCCGCCGACCGCCGCCTCGGTGGTGTCCTCCAGCATCGCGGTCGCGGTCGCAAATAGGCGGTTCGCCAGCTCTCGATAATCGTCGTCCATGATCCGTCCCTCCCGATATCGGCAAGGGACGCTTCCTTCACGGCGGAATTCCGGTCAAAACGAGGACCGGTGCGGAGCCAGTCAATCAAGCCAGCTGTAATCTTCATTTCTGCGAGAACGGGTTACTTCTTGGCTGGTGAAGCTTTTGGATCGTTGTCCGGAGTATCTGAGTACGGAGTATTTTCTGCATACGAATCCATTGTCTTGCCGTCCGGCAAAACATACTTGACCGTGATCAACCGAGGCAGATCGGACTCTTCCAGAAACTCAGGCGCGTATTCGTGGATCAGCTTGAACAGCGCGCTCTGGTCGTGCGTCGATCCGTTTAGCGCCTTGGCGGCGAGCTGGTGCACGAACGCTTCGAGGAACTTGACCCGGCGGGTGCGGCCATTCTCCTTGATCGTGACGGTACTGTTCAGCGTCTCGTTTACGATCGTTCGGGCGTTCTTGCTGCCCTTGGGCCGGCCCCTGGGGTTGCCGGACTGGCCCTTCTTGAACGGCTTGTCTATCGGCGGCTTGAGGTAGCCGAGCTCGTTGTCATTCGTCATGACGGTGTCCTTCCTATCTGGGTTTGTGGGTTCGTGCTTGCTGTCGTCGGTCCGCTGGGTCGTTCAGATCGATGCCCCGCTCAACGCAACTCGCGAAACGTTAGGCCGCTGGCCTCATGCACCGGATCCCCCGCCGAAGGTGGCGCGGAAGCATTCGGGCGTGACATCGACGTAGAGCGGATCGATCTCGATCGCGTACGCGCTCGATGCCATCGATGTCGACGCGCCCAAGACGGTCTCGCCAAGCAGCGCCGAGATTCGGTCGTTCGTGGACGCGTGTGCGGCAGAGCGCCGACAGAGCGTTTCGAGGCGGTTGGCGAGGGCGAGGATCTGCGCCTGACAGGCAGCAACGTCACAGGTGCTGCGCTGGTCGCGGATGGGCGCATCGTCCACATGTGCGGCTTCGCGAATGGAAGCGACGACTGATCGCGGACGCACCACCGCTGGTCTTCAGCAATGTTCACTGGTGCGTGACGGAGGAAACCAGTCAAGTGCTCTTGCCATAACATGGTCATATTATGGTCTAAATTTCGACACATTCGCCCTTTACTTGCGGTCATTGGAAATGGGAAATGGGGTATTTCTTACGATTCAGATGAGAAATCCCCCTGGGGGCCCTTGGCACTCGTTTCGAACCGGGCGTTGAGGTGCATTTTCAACGGGTCGAGGCGCCATCATGAATCCAATCGCGATCGTATCGGTGCTGATGTTGCCGTTGACGGCGCCGACGTGGATGGGCGCCGGCACCTGCGAAGCCACCTACGAAAGCCACCAATGCGAGGACGATCTGAGCCATCTAGAGGCGCAGGTCAGTCTCGGCGATATGGACCTCTTCGGTCGCTGCGATCGAAGTTGCAGCGCCCCGCCGCCAGAGTGGTATCGGCGCGCCGCCTTGCAGGTCCAAGGGGACGCTCGGATCAGCCTGGATCAAAATCCCGCCATCCCTGGGGCTCGTGCCGAGGAGGTGAAGCGGATCCGCCGCGCGGCCGAGCAAGGCGATGCGTCGGCGCAGTTCAACCTCGGCCGGATGTACAGCCGTGGTGATGGGGTGCCCCGAAGCGACGCCGAGGCGCTGAAGTGGACCCGCCGCGCCGCCGAGCAGGGCCATGCGGAGGCCCAATACGGCTTCGGCATCCTTTACGAGATGGGTTGGGGCGTGCTTCGAGACCCTGCCGAGGCAGCGCAGTGGTATCGTCGCGCCGCCGAGCGGGGCGTTGCCCTAGCCCAATTCAGCCTCGGCGTCATGTACCACCAGGGCGATGGCGTCGCGCAGAATTACGTGGCGGCGGAAAAGTGGACCCGCCGCGCCGCCGAGCAGGGCGATGCCGATGCTCAGTATAACCTCGGCCTCATATACGACAAAGGCCAAGGCGTCGCGCAGGACTACTCCGAGGCGGTGAGGTGGTACCGGCGCGCGGCCGAGCAGGGCATCGCGGAGGCCCAGAACAACCTAGGTGTCAGTTACGTCAATGGCCAGGGCGTCGCGCAAGACTACCTGGAGGCGGCAAAGTGGTTCCGCCACGCCGCCAAGCTGGGCTTGGCCGGCGGCCAGTACAACCTCGGCCTATTGTATGACAATGGCGGCGGCGTCTCCGAGGACGACGCCGAGTCGGTGAGGTGGTACCGGCGCGCGGCCGAGCAGGGACATCCGAGTGCTCAGTTCAATCTGGGTTCACAGTACGTCTTGGGCGAGGGCGTGCCGCGGGACATCGCGGAAGGGGCGAAGTGGTATCGGCGCGCGGCCGAACAAGGCCTCGCCGACGCCCAGATCGCTTTGGGTCTCTTGTACGAATCCAACTTTGACGCGCCCGATCACTACGTTTTTGCTCACTTTTGGCTTCACCTCGCGGCGCAGCAGGGCAACGAACCGGCTCGAGAAGAGCTCGAGCGGATCGAGACATTCATGACCTCCGAGCAGATTGCCGCGGCGCGAGAGCTGTGGCGCGAGTGGAGATTGTGGACAGAGCCGCCTCCTTCGCACGACGTCCGGGCCCTCTTGGGTTGGGCGGTTCATGCATGACTGCTCGCTTCCGCCCGAAAGGCGTCGCCGCAACGATGAAGCACCCCGATGTTTCCGATCGGGCTACCGGCGCCGGCCACGAGGCGCCCCGGCGCCCGACGATTTAACGATCAGATGACCGGGAGAATCGTCCGTAGGTCGCGGAAATGCATCCTGGGGGGCAACTTCACGTGTCGACGCAACCATCGCAAGACAGCACCTTCATTGGCGGCCTTGGACTTTCTGTCGGCCTGCGCCAGCCCGAAGATCGACCGCTCTGCGCCAGCCCGAAGATCGACCGGCCTGCGCCAGCCCGAAGATCGACCGGCCTGCGCCAGCCCGAAGATCGGCCGCCCAGCACCAGGCTTTGATGCAGAGCCAAATTCCCTCGCCCTGGCGGAATGTCGTGATGGGTCGGTAGCGGTGTTTATTTGGGATGAGCGGTCCGCCGGCGCCGTGGTCGGCGCCGCGCGATCGGACACGAAACAGGCTAAATCCTAGCTGAGGAACCTACCATGAAGCGGATCGGACTGGCCTTGGTGGTTTTTGTCTCGATGGCCGGGTGGGTCGCTTACCACTACGACAAGCCCGAGATTGCCGTCGGCGAAACAATATCCGTGGCGGACATTGACGCATGCAAGGACGCATACACGAGCCAAAGATATTCGGACGCTTTGCAGGACTGCAGACGTCTTGCCGAGGAGGGGCAGAGCCGCGCCCTGTATCTACTTGCCGACATGTACAGGAACGGCCTCGGCGTCCAAAAGCATATGGGTATGGCTGCGACTTGGTACCGTCGCGCCGCCGAGGAGGGGCAGAGCCGCGCCCAGTATCTACTTGCCGACATGTACAGGAACGGCCTCGGCGTCCAAAAGGACACGGGCATGGCCGCGACTTGGTACCGTCGCGCCGCCGAACAGGGCCATACGGGCGCCCAGGTCAGTCTCGACCTGATGCTGGCGCTCGACATTCACAGTATATCGCAGATGGACGGCGGCGGTGGGCCGCGGGTCTGCCTGGAATTCACCGAGACTCTGCTCCCCATCCGCAGCAGCGCCCTCGGCGACTACGTCAGGATCGAGCCTCGCGTAAAGCTGGCGGCGAGCGTATCGGGCAGGAATCTGTGCTTGTCCGGCCTTTCGTATGGCCAGAAATACGGCGTGACGATCAAGGCAGGTCTTCGCGGCGAGGGCGGCTTCGTCGTCGGAGCAGACCGAAAAATCGATTTCAAGGTTCATGACCGCGAACCGGAGATCACGTTCGACACTCGAAAATACGTGCTTCCGACGGGCGTTTCCCGTGGCTTGCCGGTTCGGACCGTCAACCTCGACGCCATCGACGTCAAACTCTACCGCGTCGACGCGCGGATGCTGACCCAGCTCCAACCGTGGATCCTGGGCAAAATCAATGGATCAAAGTTCGCCCAATTGCGTGACGACTTAGGCGAGCTTCTCTGGCGCGGCTCGGTGGTTGTCGAAAACAAGCCAAACGCCGACGTTACGACTCTTCTCGATCTTGCCAGCGTCGCTGACGTCGATGGCCCCGGAATCTACGTTGTCGCCGCCACGATTCCTGGGGAAGGGATGTGGCGCGGGCATGCTGAGAAACGATTAGATCTGGTGTTTGAGGTGCCGTATTATAGCAGCTCCGTGTCAGAAAGCTGCGTATTTCAAACTAGGCCGCCGGCGTCATATCAACGAAAATGTGCTTCAATCGAATGATATGGTTGTCTTTCTGTATAAGACGTCCATTAAGGACCGCTAGGGCCAGAAAGTGTGTGTTATCGGGCGATAGATTCGCTTCATCGCCGTAAGTGTTGCACATCCGATTTTCTATAAATTTTACTACGTCGTCGACAGGCAAAGTAATCACATACCCCAGCATGAAACCCCAGTCGTGCCCGGCAGCGTACTTACCGGTGACAAAGCGATCCACCCCTTTTGAGACATAGTTGGCGTGGAGACTGGTATAGGTGGCCCCAACTCGCTTACATTCGATCGCTACATAAGCGTCTTCGTTACCGAATTGGTGCAGGAACTGAAACGTAATGTCGATCCGTCCTAAGATACTGGGGTCCCTTGTAGCCATGTCTTCCAACTCGTGCTCGCCTCGAACCTGTAGATTTGTGAGGTTGAGCCGCTTCTTTATCCGTCGGATCGCTTTTCGCACGATGATGGTTATTTTGACCTCATGCATGCCTGGCGTCACATCCATCCGCGCCTCGTTTGCACTGCGACAAACGACGTCAACCACTGTCGCGATTTGATCTGCGGATAAGGAAAACGCTGGTTGGCCGACCGGAATGTCAGGCGTGGACAGTAGCATCCAGTCTCCGTAGCCAGTGGTCAGCGAGGATAACGTCTGCGTCGTTTAAGCCCGCAGTTGGTGTCCAGTAGCGGAGCTCACTTGGCTTTAGGACGAAAAGATCATCGACGCCATAAATGCGAAGCTGTCGACGTTCGTAGAGATACGGAGGAACATCCGCCTCCAGGCGTTCCCTCAGCAGCGCCGCAAGCGCATCTAGTTCTGTGGGATTACCCATGCGCACGACGGGCTTATCAGCGGGCCCGCCAGACGCCATGCAGAAACGAACAGCTGTAACTCCAGGTACACCGCTCCCAATATCACCTCTTTGCAGTCGCTGTGGATACACGATGGCTTCGAGGTGACGCTCACCCCGGGCTCGGAGATAAGCATCTATCGAGCTTGCAACCCGGCTGGCGTATTCCCGCATCTGGCCACGGCTGGGCGGCGCAGCAAAGCGTGCGCGCTCGTCTCGGCTTTCGAAAATTAGGAATCTCGCTCGCCTTACGCTCTCTCTGACGATAGCTCGCTCGTCTGGCTCAAGACCATATAGATCGAACACTGTGTCATCGAGCACATTCAGCCTTCGTGGGTTTTCTGGTTCTTCTGCGGCCTTCTGCTCGGCATCAGCAGCGGCTTTGATCAAATCGGGATCGCATTTCTCAAAAGCAGGGACGCGGAGAGACAGGAAGTCTTCCGGTCCTGCAGTTGGCCGCTCAAGACCCCAAGTGGGCCCACCAAACGCAAGTTGGAACGTCGTTATCGATGAATTCAATATGGCAGATACAACATGAGCCCGATTTGGATCTACATCAGCGAATGAGATCCCGTAGAAGTTTTGCGTATACAGAACGTCTTGGTCTATTAATGTTACGCCGTAGCGGCCACGCTCAATGCCCAGGTTATGTGATCCCTTCGGGCAAAGAACTAGAGGGCCGCGGTAGATAGAACTAGAACGCGCTCGATGAAGCGTCTCCTGGCCAAGTTCGTCGAGTTGGCCGGGATCAACTCGAAACGGTACAAAGTTCCTCGGCTCAACGACAAGCAGACCGCGGTGGGACTCCGGAACAGCTTTTTGAGGTTGTCCGCCAACGATAAAGCCCTGGCCACGTCCGACATTGGCGCGGATGTTCAACTCGTCGAGCTGCTTCTTCAGTGTTGGGAATTCGGTATGAAGCCTTTCGATTAACCATGCATCGCGAACACTCCCAAAAGTGGCGGCTTTTAAGAGGGATGGTATAGCTAGGATCTTTTCAAGAGAGACAGATCGGATCTCCGCTGGCCCGAGATGAAAGACTCCGGTTCGCTTGAAATCCGGCGTCCACGGAATGGACCCGACGAGAAGGCGATCTGACCCAGTCCCCAGCTTGCATCGGGCAAAGAATAGCAAGGCGGGTCCCGTTGCCTCCGGAAAGAGGCCTTCTTTTCGCAGGAACGATAGGTTTATTAGCGCAGTCGGCGCAAGTTTTTTCAGGAGTCATGATCTCGCTTGAACTGCATGGACATCGTTTGAAAAAAATGGTGTCGCCTTCATGACCATGCCAATCCGACCGTGCTTACCGGATAACTTGACGGCGACAAACAAGAACTCCTGATCCGGACTACGCCGCGGCCGCACCGTTGCAGCATTGCGCGCTGCACGCTTTGGCGAACCGATTTGTTTGCTGACGAACGTCCATGGCGGATTGCCGACAACGACGTCAAAGCTCTTCCGAGTGAGCTTTGCCGGCAGCTGTCCGCCAATGGTGTCGGCCTCGAAAAGCGTGGTACCGATCAATCGGTCGAACCTGAGGTCCCGGACCGACTTGATGGGTTCTTCATCCAGTTCGAGCGCGGCGAGGTAAAGGCCGAACGCTGCAATGCCTAAGGCAGCCTGACTGATGTCTACGCCGAAGAGTTGCGTATAGAGGATGCGCCGCACGAGTGATCTGCTTGCCGGGCGGCCCTCGGTGGCCCGCCACACAAGCCGACGGAACGCCTCAACAAGAAATGCGCCGGAACCGCATGTCGGGTCGATGACCCTTGCTGACGGTGAGAGACCTTCAAAGACAGGATCGAGCGCCAAGTGAACAAGCTCTACAGGCGTATAGTGCAGCCCCTGTGAGATGGCCTTTTCCGCCGCGCTCGAGCGAGCGAACTGTTGGTAGATCGAGCTGATCAGTTCGACCGGAATTGCCTCGAAGCGGAACTTGAAGAGGCGTCCCTGCCCACTATGCTCGGGCACGAGGCTTGTCCCGTCTATGAAATCTCGAATGAGTGCCAAATGATCTTCACTCAGATGATCGCGCTCGGCGCCCGGATCATCCATTGGGAAGAGATCGCCGTTGAACGTCGTGCGCAGCCAGTCAAAGAGCGCAAAAGCGCTGTCTGGCGTCGCGAACATTGCGCTTAGATCGGGTGGCAGATGATCGGGTAGAAACCTTTGGGCGATGCCGCGATTTAGGAGATACCAAGTAAAAATACAGCGCCCGATGAAGCTCTGCGCAATGTCGCGCGGAAGGCCCATAGAGTCGGTAACTGAACCGTGATGGGTGGCTTTAGACGGAGACAAGTCGGTAAGGAGATCTTCGAGCGCACTAATTTCAGCGAGAAGTTCTCGGTCGACTCGATGGCGACGATCTATTCGTGAGCCGATCCTGCTCGACCAGAAGGCGCCAGACTCCGTCGCCAAACGACCGCACATAGCGTCGAGAGCGCGCATTTGTTTATCGGAGCGGATTGCAAAGCGATCCAGGGAAGTCGCT
>JADFMW010000047.1 GCA_022563655.1 Pseudomonadota bacterium | reverse complement strand
GTCTACGACGGCCGCTTCAAGGACCTGGTCGCGGAGGTCTTCGAGGCCGAGTTCGCCGAGCCCTTCGCCGCGGCCGGCATCACCTACGAGCACCGGCTGATCGACGACATGGTCGCCGCCGCGCTCAAGTGGTCGGGCGGGTTCGTGTGGGCGTGCAAGAACTACGACGGCGACGTGCAGTCCGACACCGTGGCCCAGGGCTACGGCTCGCTCGGCATGATGAAATCGGTGCTGATGACCCCCGACGGCAAGACGGTCGAGGCCGAGGCCGCCCACGGCACGGTGACCCGGCACTACCGCGAGCACCAGAAGGGGCGCGAGACCTCGACCAACCCGATCGCCTCGATCTTCGCCTGGACCGGGGCGCTCAAGCACCGCGCCAAGCTCGACGACACCCCCGACGTGGCGCGCTTCGCCGCGACCCTGGAGCGCGTCTGCATCGACACCGTCGAAGGGGGCCACATGACCAAGGACCTGGCGCTCCTGATCGGCCCCGACCAAGGCTGGCTCACCACCCGCCAGTTCCTCGACAAGCTCGAGCAGGGGTTGCGGGCGGCGATGGCGTGAGACGCGGCGGCCCGCGCTATGACGTGCCGCCTATGTCACCAAAGCCGCGATGCCCGCTGGGTCTAACGCATCGGGAAGCCGGGGCGGCCTTGCGGAGCAGGACGATGGATGGTGTGTATGACCAGTCTGACTAGTTCGTGAGGTCCACGATGCGCCGGTGGCAGCTGCGGGAGGCCAAGGCCCGCTTCAGCGAGTTGGTCAAGCTCGCCGACAGCGAGGGACCGCAGGAGATCACGCTGCGCGGCGAGCCCAAGGCGGTGGTCGTCTCGAAGGTCGAGTTCGAGCGCCTCAGGCGGCCCAAGCCGTCGCTTGCGGCGTTCCTGCGAGGCTCTCCGCTCGCCGGGCTCGTGCTTGAGATCGAGCGCGAGCGAATGAGTGACCGGACGCTCGGGCAATGATCCCGGGGCCCAAACGGCGGACGGCGCGCCGCGGCTGAACGAGGCGCCCTAGACCGCCGAACCGGGCGTTGGCGGCGCCGTGGCCGGACAACGCCCTAGTGTTCGAGGATCTTGGACAGGAACATCTGGGTGCGCTCGTGGCGCGCGGTGGTGAAGAACGCCTCGGTCTGCGCCTCCTCGACGATGCGGCCCTCGTCCATGAAGACGACCCGGTGGGCGACCTTGCGGGCGAAACCCATCTCGTGGGTGACCACGATCATGGTCATGCCTTCCTTGGCGAGATCGACCATGACGTCGAGCACTTCCGAGATCATTTCCGGATCCAGCGCCGAGGTCGGCTCGTCGAACATCATGGCGATGGGGTCCATCGCCAGCGCCCGGGCGATGGCGACGCGCTGCTGCTGGCCGCCGGAGAGCTGCGCCGGATGCTTGTGCGCGTGCTCGGTGATGCCGACGCGCTCCAACAGCTTCATGCTGCGCTCCTCGGCCTCGTCGGGTCCGCGCCCCAGGACCTTCATCTGGGAGAGGCAGATGTTCTGGAGTGCGGTCATGTGCGGGAACAGCTCGAAGTTCTGGAACACCATGCCGATGCGCGAGCGCAGCTTGGGCAGGTTCGTTCCCTTGTCGCCCACGGACACCCCGTCGACCGTGATGGTGCCTTCCTGGAACGGCTCCAAGCCGTTGACGCACTTGAGCAGCGTCGACTTGCCGGAGCCCGAGGGGCCGCAGACCACCACCACGTCCCCCTTGGCGACGCTGGTGGAGCACTCGGCGAGCACCCGGAAGTCGCCGTACCACTTGCTGACGTTCTCGATCTCGATCATATCGCGTACTGCCTTCGCAGTCTCCTGACCCACAGCGAGCTGGCGAAACAGAGCACGAAGTAGACCACCGCCGCGGCGGCGTAGAGCTCGACCACCCGGTTGTCGCGGACGGCCACCAGGTCGGCGGCCGTGAGGAAGTCCTTGAGGCCCACAACGTAGACCAGCGAGGTGTCCTGGAACAGGACGATGGCCTGGGTCAACAGCACCGGCACCATGTTGCGGAAGGCCTGGGGAAGGATGACGTATTGCATGGTCTGGAAGTAGGTCAGGCCGAGCGCCTGCCCGGCGTGGATCTGGGCGCGGGTGACGCTCTGAATGCCGGCGCGGATGATCTCGCAGTAATAGGCCGCCTCGAACAGGGTGAACGCGATCAGCACCGAACCGAGGCCGCCGATGGCCTGCAAGCCTATGATGGGCATGGCGAAGTAGAACCAGAAGATGACCAGGATCAACGGCGTCGAACGGAAGGCGTCGACGTAACGCCCGGCGGCGAACGACAGCACCTTGAACCGGGAAAGCCGCATCAGGGCGAGAACGGTCCCGAAAATGATTCCGCCGACGAGGGCGACGCCGGTCAAAAGAAAGGTGATCAGCATGCCATCCCACAGGATGCCGACGTTGTCGAGGATCACTTGGTAATCGAAGTTGGCGAACATGTCAGTCGGCTCCCATGGCGATGGTCCCGGGGATGCGGACCTTCGCCTCCACGAACCGCATTACCGTGACCACGATCAGCGTTACCACCATGTAGATCAGGGTCGCGACCGTGAAGATCTCGAAGATGTTGAAGGTGTACTCGGCGATCTGGCGGCTCTGGGCGGTCAGTTCCATCACGCCGATGGTCAGCGCCACCGACGAGTTCTTGAAGATGCCCATGAAATCGCTGGTCAGCGGCGGGATGATGATCCGGTAGCTGACGGGAAGAAGGACGTGGCGGTAGACCTGGAACTGCGTCAGGCCCATGGCCAAGCCGGCCTGGGTCTGGCCCCTGGGAATCGACTCGATGCCGGCGCGGACCTGCTCGGCGGTGCGCGAGGCATGGTACATGCCGAGGCAGACGATGGCGGTCCAGTACTCGGGCAGCGGCAGTTCGCGCTTGACCCAGCGCCCCGCGTCCTCGGGCAAAAGCTCGGGCACGACGAAGAACCACAGGAACATCTGGAGCAGAAGCGGGATGTTGCGGAAGAACTCGACGTAGGCCGTGGCGACGGCGCGCACCACCGGCTGGTCCACCGTGCGCGCGATGCCGATGATGGAGCCCAGGCTAAACGTGATCACCCAGGCGGCGCAGGCGACGATTATGGTCCAGGAAACACCCGACACTATCCAGTCGAAATAAGGCTGGGCGCAGCTCGCCCCGGTGTCGAAAAACTGCCCCGCGCCGCCGCCGACCGCCGAGGTGGCGTCGGGCGCAAGCGTTCCGGGTTCGACGGCAGCAGTGGGTTCTTCCTCGGGAGATCGGCAAAGGATGATCGACCAATCCCAATTGTATTTCATTGCCACGGGACCGCCTCCGCCGACGGACAAGGAAAACCGGGAGACGCTTTCACGCCTCCCGGTCCAAGATTAAGGCCTAGTACGGCAGGGCCTGAATCTCGTACGCCGTCTTCAGCGTACTGCTGATCGGCATGTTGATCCCGGTCGGGCCCGGATTGAACCACTTGTCGTAGATCTTTTGCATCTCTCCCGAGCGCATCAGGTCGGCGAGCACCGTGTTGCCGAGCAGGCGCATGGCCGAATCGTCGCGCCGCACCATGATGCCGTAGGGATCATACGACAGGAACCGGCCGGTCACGACGAACTTGCTGGCGTCCTTGGACTTGCTGATCAGGCCGTAGAGCAGCACGTCGTCGGTGGCGTAGGCGTCCACCCGGTCCGTATCCAGGGCCAGCCAGCCCTGGGGATGGTCCTTGACCATGTGGTACTTGAGCTTGATGCCCTTTGCCTTGGCTATCCTCTTGATCGCCTTCTCGTTGGTGGTGCCGAGCGACAGGGCGATGGCCTTGCCGTCCATGTCCTCGATCTCCTTGATGCCCGAGCCCTTCTTCACCGCCAGCTTGGTGCCGGTGATGAAGGTGACGGCAAGGTAGTCGATCTGCTTCGAACGGGTCAGGTTGTTGGTGGTGGACCCGCACTCGATGTCGATGGTGCCGTTGGCGAGAAGCGGGATGCGGGTCTGAGATGTCACCGGAACGAGCTTGACCTTGAGGTCAGGCATGTTCAGATCTTTTTTGATCTTGTCGATGACTTTGTAACACAGGTCGACCGTGTAGCCGATCGGCTTGCCCTCGGGCCCTATGTAAGCGAACGGAACCGACGCCTCACGGTGGCCCATGGCGATGGTACCCGAATCCTTGATCTTCTTGAGCGTGCCGTAAAGCTCCGCGGCGCTCGCCGGCACCGCGAGGGCGGCGAGAACCAGGGTGGCCATAAGCAGCTTCAGCTTGGACATGAGTTCACTCCCTATTGACGCGTCATTATGACTGTCGATCGAACGGCTCGAGCGAGTCGCGCCGTCCTCAATTCAGTGACTCGCATGTTAGCCAGCCCGTTGCGCGCAGTCAATTTGCATTCCCTCGGGCAGGGCGGCCGGTCGCCGCGAGCGAGCTCGAGGTCGCGAAGTCGATGTCCTTGGGATGGCCCTGCTCGGACCGCTCGAGCGCCGTCTCGAGGCGCGCCAGCGCATCATCGAGCTCGGCCTCGGTAACGATGAGCGGCGGACAAATGCGCAAGAAGTTCTTCACACAGATGAAGGCCGCTCCCCCGAGCATCGCGTTGTAGCGAACCCGTTCCGCCATCGCGCTGTCGGGAGTTTTGCTCTCCTTGTCGGTGACGATGTCGAGCATGTGATAGAGGCCCCGGCCGCGCACGTCGCCGACGCATTCGAAGCGCTCCTTCAGGCGCTCGAGCCGCGGGCGCAAGAACGCGCCAAGCCTTGCCGCCCGCTCGGTGAGATTGTCGCGCAGCACGATCTGCAGGCTCTTGAGCGCGACCGCCGCCGGAAGCGGGTCGCCCGGAAAGGTGCCCGACCACGGCAGTCCCGTGTTGCCCGAGACCTGATCGGCGATCTCGGGCGTGGTGACGGCGCCCGAGATCGCCATGCCGCCGCCCATGCCCTTGCCGAAGGTGACGATGTCGGGCACGACATCGTCGTGCTGGAAGCCCCACAGCTTGCCGGTCCGCGCCGGGGCAAGCTGCGCTTCGTCCAATACGAGCAGCGCGCGCCGGCTCGCCGCGAGCTCCTTCAGGCGCGGAAGCCACTCCTTGGGCGGCGTGATCATGCCGCCCGAGACCATCATCGGTTCGGCGAAGATGGCCGCGATCTGCTTGCTCGTTATGTGCTCCAAGAGCTGCTCGCTGGTCTCGAGGCAGCCGATGTCGCAGGACGGGTACTCGAGGTTGACCGGGCAGCGATAGCAAAATGGGGGAAGTATGGCGTTCGCCGCCGCCGGGATGGTGAGCGGCCCGAGCCCCTGCCGGCGCCCGCCGCCGACGGTGGTCAGCGCCTCGGCCGCGAGCGAGCCGCCGTGCAGGCCGCGGATGACCGAGACGATGTCGAACCTGCCGGTGGCGCCGATCGCCATGCGCATGGCGACCTCGTTCGCCTCGGACCCGGTCACGGCGAAGTTCACGCGCTTGAGCCGGCCCGGCAGCGTGCTGCCGATGAGTTCGGCGAACTCGATCGCCCAGGGGTTGGAATACCAGGACGATTCATGAACGAGGCGCTCCGCCTGCTCCTTGATCGTCTCGGTAAGCTCGGGGTGCGAATGGCCGAGCACCATCGACATCATCCCGGAGCTCATGTCGTAGTAGTCGTTGCCCTCGACGTCGGTGATCATGACGCCGGCGCCGCGGCAGAAGATGATCCTCGGCTCGTAGCGCCAGCCGAGCACCGATTCGGCGTCGCGCCCCATCAGGTCCGAGTGCGCGTTCGAGAACGCAAACGATGTTTTCACCCGCTCTTCTCCCTGCCGGGTATCTGTGCCGAGGCCGGGCATCTGGGCCGAGGCCGGACATCTGTGCCGAGGCCGGACATCTGTGCCAAGGGCTTCCGGTTCGGCGCCCCGGCCGTCGAACGCCGAACCCAGCGAGGACGGCGCCCCGCGGCAGAACTAGACGCCCTCGACCACCATCATCCGCGCTTTCGCGGCGCCCTGGCGAAACGCCATCGCCTCGCGGTATTCCGGAGAGTTGTAGAAGTCGACGGCTCGCTCGACGCTCGGGAACTCGATGATGACCATGCGGCCCGGCGGCGGATCGCCCTCGAGCGTCAGGGAGCGTCCGCCGCGCGCAATGAACTTGCCGCCGTGCTTCTGAACCACCGCCGGGGCGCGATTCTTATACTCCTCGTAGGCGTCCGGATCGGTCACGTCCATAAAGGCAACCAAATAACCCGTCATGTGTGATCCTCTGTGTTTTGCCGAGCCGCCAATCGCTGCATCTTAGGCGAAAGCCGGCCCGCTGGCGCTAGCTCTCCCCGAGCCTGTCTGATCCTCTCCCCGAGCCTGTCTGATCCTCTCCCCGAGCCTGTCGAAGGGTGAGGCCCGCGCCCGGCCCTGGCGCAAGGAGGATGCTAGCCCTCGGCGTCACGAGGCGCCTCGGCCGCCGCGCTCTCGGCCAGCGGCACGGCGCCGACCCGGGCGCCGATGCGCGGGTCCGCCACGAGCTGCACGTAAGGGGTGTCCGCCGCGACGCACAGGACCTGCTCGGCGGAACGCAGCGAGAGAGGCGGCGCGACATCGACCCCGTCACGCTCGGCGAACGCGTGATCGGCCTCGCAAACGACCTGGCCCGCCTCGTCCATGCCCCACCGCGGCGCGACGACGTTGCGGCCGAGATCGTCGTCGCCGGCAAGGCACGCCAGCACCGTTTGCAGGTTCCACGGCATCTGGTTCGCGCCGCCCGGCGTCGCGCCGAACAACGTCGCCTCTCGTTTCTCGAGCGCCCAGGCATGGAGCGTGGTCATGGGAAGCCTGCCGGCCGCCGGGGCGTTCGGGGTATTGACCGGCGCATCGATATCGAAGCCGTAGCCCGGGCGATTGTTCAAGACGAGGTCCCACTCCTCGGCGACGACCCCGGACCCATACTGCGCGAACGAGTTGCTGTGCACGACGACGACGGCGTTGCTCTCGTCGTCCGCGGCGCTGACGACCGACGTTCCGGCGCCGGCCGAGCCATGCCGGTCTTGGCCTGACTCGGTGCGCGCCCGGAGCACCGCGGTGATCGGATCGTCCTCTCCCAGGTGCGCCAGCTCGACCGCGCGCAGCAGCGACGGCCCGTGCGTGGGAACGGGCGTGACCCAGAGGCTCGCGTCGTCGGGCAGAGGCAACCGCTCGGCGGCCGACCAGCGCGCCGGGCGCACACGCAGATCATCGGCGCGCAGAAGGCCCCCGCTCGCCTCGAGACGTTGTGCGAGAGCCGCGCCCTCGTCGCCGAAGAACAGCTCCCCCCCGCTGTGGCCGAAGCTGCGCAGCAGCGCCGCGAGAGCGGGCAGCCTGAGCCGCTCTCCGACACGTGGCAGGCGCTGTTCGGGCAGGAAGGGGATGTCTTGATTATGCGTCCGCAGCAGAGACTCCGCCTCTTGCGTCAATTGAACCGCGAGGGGTGTCCATTCGACGCCGTCCTCGGCCGCGCGGACCGCGGGCGCGACCAGGGCCTCGAGCCCGAGACGCCCCGAGGCGGCCAGCGCGGCATAGCCGTCGGGCGCGCCCGGCACGCCGACGGACCGCGGACCGACCCTCGAAAGCTGCGCGCCTTGCGCCAGGGCCGCGACCCCCGGCCCGACCGAAACGAGCGCCCGAATCGGCCCGCCCTGCGTCCGTACCAGCGCCACCAGGTCGCCGCCGAGACCGCACTTCATCGGCAGCGCGACGGCCTCGACCAAGCACGCCGCCACGGCGGCGTCGAAGGCGTTGCCCCCTTGGCAGAAGATCGCCAGCCCGGCGCCGACGGCTGCCGGAGCGCAGGCGCCGACGACTCGCCGCCCGCGGACGCACGAAGTCTCGGCCAGCACCCGCCGCGCCGCCTCGGCCCCGTCCATCGGGTCGCCGGCCGGGTTGCGGTGAGATGTCACTGCGAGAGTTCTTCCATCGCGAAACGAACGCCCTTGCGGGCCACGAATTCACCCCGCGCCGCGCCGCCGCGCCCGCCGCGCGGCCGCCGCTCGACGAGCCAGCGAAGCCGCCTAGTGAGGTCGCGGGCCGTGATCATCATGACGGGCGTACCATAGCCGCATTGCGGGCCGTGCGTCTCTTGCGATGACTTCTTGCGATGACTGGCGCGGCGCCGCCATCGCCGGGTCGTCGTCGAACCCTGCGATGGTGCGGACGCCGGCGCCCGAAGCTGGCCGCGGGCGTGTGCGGCGATGCGGATCACCGCTTCGGCGACCAGCCATTGACCAGCGCCTCGCCGGCGGCGATGCGCTCGCGCGTCATGCCTTGGGCGAGGCGTGCCAGGTTCTCGGCCGCGGCGTCGTCGTCGCCTTTGGCGGCGAGCGTGAGCCACAGGAAAGCCCTCGTCTCGTCCCGCGGCACGCCCTCGCCGGTGGCGTAAAGGTAGCCCAGCATCGACTGCGCGCCGACGTGGCCGCGCTCGGCCGCGGCCCGGTACAGCCGCGCCGCTTCCTCGAGGTCGGCCGCGCCGCCGCGCCCTTCGTGGTGCAGACGCGCGAGGCGGAACGAGGCCCGCGGCTCCCCCTGAGCGGCAGCCTTGGCGTACCAGGCGCGGGCGAGCGCCGGGTCCGGCGCCATCCGCTCGCCGGCCTCGTACATGTAGCCAAGCAGGAACTGGGCGCGGGCATCGCCCTTCTCGGCCGTCAGGCGATACCAGCGCATGGCGTCGCCGTAAGTGCCAGGAACCTCCAAGTGGGCGAAAAGCGGGGCCGCGGCCAAGGTCGAAAGCGCTGCGGCCAAGACGAGCCGACCAATCACAATGCTGCACCCATGCGTGATTCGCCAAGTCCTATCCTAGCCGAGAAGCGCGCGCGCGGCCAGTGCGACATGGCCGGCGACGCGTCCCGACCGGCGGCGCCGCCGGGGCGTGCCCAATCGTGAAATCGCGACGACAACAGCACGATCGGCGACCGGGGAGAGGGCGATGCGGGCGGTGAGGGTCAATCGCAACACGCTTAGCGAATTGTTAACCTATTCTGCCCAGGCTATAGCTGCCCCAGGGCTTCCTGTTCCGTCGGAACGCAAGCGGCCCGGTGGACGGCGGGAGGCCATAAGTTCTGCAACCGGTGTGACCGTCGGACTGACGATGGTGAAGAAGTCGGCGTCGAAGCTCCGAACCCGCGGGATTCCTGAGCTGAAAGCCATGCTCGATCTCGCCCGAGACGCGTCGGCGGCCGGGCGAAACGCCCTGTTCGCCACGGTCAAGGACCTGTTCTTCGAAAGCGAGGGCGTGCTGAGCGAGCGCGAGCGCGTCCTCATGGGCGACATCCTGGACAATCTCATCGGCGACGTCGAGAAAGCGGTGCGCAAGGAGCTGGCCGAGCGGCTGGCCGGGCGCCGCGATGCGCCGCGCAAATTGGTGGTCGCGCTGGCCAAGGACGAAATCGAGGTGGCCCATGACCTGCTGCGCAGCAGCACGGTGCTGCAAGACGTCGATCTGATCGAGATCATCCGCCACCGCACCCAGGCCCACCAGCTTGCCGTCGCCATGCGCAAGAAGGTCTCGGAAGAGGTCTCCCAGGCCCTCGCCGACACCGGCGACGACGACGTCATCACCACCCTTCTCAAGAATGACGACGCGGCGATCTCGCGCGGCCTCATGGCGCATCTGGTGGCCGAATCGAAGCGCATCGACAGGTTCCAGATGCCGCTGATCAAGCGCCGCGACCTGCCTCCGGACCTGGCGCGCAAGATGTATTGGTGGGTCTCCGCCGCCTTGCGCCATCACATCGTGGAGAACTTCGACGTCGACCCGACGGTGATCGACGACTCCGTCGAGGTTGCCGTGAAGGGCGCGCTCGAACGGGACGATGTCGGGTCCGATCGGCCGACCGAGGCCGAGCGGTTCGCCGACCAGATGGCCGAGCGCGACCGATTGACCGAGGACTTCATGGTGCAGATCCTACGCCAGGGCGAAGTTTCGCTGTTCGAGGCGTGTTTCGCCAAAGCCACCGATCTCGACCTCAGGCAGGCGCGGCGCCTGCTTTACCAGCCCGGTGGCGAGGGCATCGCCTTCGCATGCAAGGCAGCCGGATTCAAGCCCGCGACCTTCGCCAACATCTTCCAACTGACCCGAAAAGGCCTCGCTGCAAAAGAGCCCTTCGATCCTCGGCAAGTTTCGCAGGCGACAGAGTTTTTCGACCGGCTGAAGCAGGACCACGCGATCGCGGTGATCAAGCGTTACCGGCGCGATGCGAATTATCTCCACGCGCTGGACAAGATCGAGGAGAGACAACCGAGGACCGCGAAAAGTGGGGCGTAGCCCGGCCCGCGCTGGTTTGGTTCGCGAACCGCCGTCACGCCTGGCGGCGGTCGCTGCCGCGCGCGGCGGGCAACGGCGAGACACCGGCGATGGCCTGCGCGCGCGCATCGAGCAGGAACTGCTGGCCGACGGCGCCCCGATGTATGCCGCCGAGCCGTCGGGCAAGCTCCTGTTCGCCAACCACGCCTACCGCGAGCTCTTGCAGGCGGCGTCGGGCGCGGAGTCCGACAATCCCTCCATGCGCCTCGCATCGCCCCATGCGCTGAGCCAGGTCGAGCGCGCGCTCGCCCCGGTCGAGATCGAAGAGTCCCTCGCCGTGGGACAACAGGCGCGCTCATTCCGCTCGCGCCATATTCCGGTTTTCGCCGCGGATGGCGCTCTCGTCGCGGTACGGGGCGTCTACCACGATGTCTCGCGCGAGCGCGCCCTCGGCCGGCGGGCCGCGCACCTCCGGGATCGCCACGACGATCTGACCCGGTTGGTCTCGGACTGGATTTGGGAGGTCGACCGCGACTTCAACCTCACCTTCATCTCGGCGCGGGCCATCGAGACCTTCGGCACGCACCCGCGTCTGCTGCTCGGCTGCAACCTGTTCGACCTGGGCGTGTTCAGCGAAACCGGCCGCAAGGCGCCCGACCGCGACTGGCGCTCGCCATTCGGCGACAAGCCGTTCCGAGTCGTCAACCGTGCCGACGGGCGGCCGCGGCTGTGCCGCCTGAGCGGCATGCCGATTTTCGATTCGCAGACCGGCGCCTTCACCGGCTACCACGGCACGGGCAACGACATCACCGCCCAGACCGAGGCGGAGGAGCGCGCCGCGCGGGCGCAGGCCCGGCTCGCCGAGGCGATCGAGAGCAGCTCGGAGGCGTTCGCCCTGTTCGACGACGAAAACCGCCTGGTCATCTTCAACCGCAAATTCCGCGAGTATCACCCGATGATCGCCGAGCTGATCGCGCCCGGCGTCGGCTTCGAGGAGCTGATCCGCGCGGGGGCCGAGCGCGGCCAGTTCGCCGACGCCGTCGGTCGCGTCGACGAATGGGTCGCCCACGAGCTCGAGCGCCAGCGCAATCCCGAGGCGGCTTACGAGCAGCGCTTGAGCGACGGCCGCTGGCTAAAGGTCAGCGACCGGAGAACGGGCGACGGCTCGTACGTGCGCCTGCGCACCGACATCACCGAGCTCAAGCAACGCGAGGAAGCGCTGCGCCGGGCCGAGGAGACGTCGCGCGCGGCGCGCGAGGCCGCCGAGCGAGCGAACCACGCCAAGTCGGAGTTCCTCGCCAACATCAGCCACGAGCTGCGCACCCCGCTCAACGCCATCATCGGCTTTTCGGAATCCATGTTGTCGGAGACGTTTGGCGCCATCGGATCGCCGCGCTACAAGGAGTACATCAAGGACATCCATGACAGCGGCGTCCACCTATCTAACCTGATCAGCGATATCCTCGACGTTTCCAAGGTCGAGGCCGGCAAGCTCGAGCTCGACGAGAGCGTGGTCGACGTCGCCGACGGCATCACCCGCTGCATCCGCCTGGTGACGGAGCGCGCCGATCGCGCCAAGGTCGAGCTCAAGGTGAACTTGCCGAAACGGCTTCCCAAGCTGTATGCCGACGAGCACAAGATCCTGCAGATTCTTCTCAACCTGCTGTCGAACGCCGTCAAGTTCACTCCTCCCGGCGGCAGGGTAACGACGTCGGCCGGCATCGACGGCGAGGGCCGCTACCGCTTGGTCGTCGCGGACACGGGTATCGGCATCGCGGAGGCAGACCTCGACACCGTGATGACGCCGTTCGGCCAGGTTGCCAGCTCGCAGACCCGGCAGCACGAGGGCACCGGCCTTGGGCTGCCGCTGACCAAGGCGCTGGTCGAGCTGCACGGCGGCGCCCTCGAGCTGCAGAGCGAAATAGACGCAGGCACCACGGTCACCGTGTGCTTGCCCAAGGAACGCGTGCGGCCGAACCGGGCACGCCGCGCCGCGCCCGCCGTGGGCGGTCCGCGACCCTGACCTTGGCTGCCACGCGACTCTAATACATACAGTCGAGAATCAGCGGATCAACGCTGCGTTTCCACTCGCCGTGGAAGGCTTCGAGCAGTCCCTCGGCGGGTGTCTGCCCGGTCTCGGCGATCAAGTCGGCCGGTACCAGGAAGTGGGTCTCGTCCCGGCCCGAGCGGTCGCGCACGGCGCGGCGCTTGAGCCCTTCGCGGGCCAGCGCCAGCACGTCGCGCGCGAGCTCGAGCATGGTACGGCCGCGGAACTTGGTGTGCAGGGCATGGCGCGGCACCTCCTTGCGCAGGTACTCGTGCTCCTCGATCGTCCAGTCCTCGACCATGTGCCAAGCGTCGTCGAGCACGCCCGCGTCGTAGATCAGCCCGACCCAGAACGCCGGCAACGCGCAAATGATGTCCCACGGGCCCCCGTCGGCGCCGCGCATCTCGATGAAGCGCTTGAGACGCACCTCGGGGAAGAGCGTGGTGAGGTGGTCCTCCCAATCGCTCATGGTTGGCCGCTCGCCGGGCAGCGCCGGCAGCCGTCCGGCGAGGAAGTCGCGGAACGACTGGCCGGAGGCGTCGATGTAAGCGCCGTCGCGGACGACGAAGTACATCGGCGCATCGAGCACGTAGTCGACGTAGCGCTCGAAGCCCATGCCCGGCTCGAAGGCGAAGGGCAAGATGCCGCAGCGGTCGGGGTCGGTGTCGGTCCATATCTTGCTGCGGTAGCTGAGATAACCGTTGGGCCGTCCCTCGGTGAACGGCGAGTTGGCGAACAGTGCCGTCGCCACCGGCTGCAGCGCGAGGCCGACGCGCAGCTTCTTCACCATGTCGGCCTCGTCGACGAAATCGAGATTGGTTTGTATCGTGCAGGTGCGGAACATCATATCGAGACCGAGGCGGCCGCGCGTGGGCATGTAGGCACGCATGATCCGGTAACGGGCCTTGGGCATCATCGGAATGTCGCCGAGCTTCCACTTGGGCTGAAAGCCGACGCCGAGGAAGCCCACGCCGAGCTCGGCGGCGACCGTCGTCACTTGGGACAGATGGGTTTGCACCTCGACGCAGCTTTGGTGCAGGTTCGCGTACGGCGCCCCCGACAGCTCGACCTGGCCGCCGGGCTCGAGCGTGACCGCCTGGCCGTCGAACGACAGACCAATAATGTTGCCGTTCTCGTAAAACGGCTGCCAGCTAAAGCGTTGCAGCCCTTCGAGCAGCACCCTGATGCCCTGTGGCCCCTCGTAAGGAAGCGGCGCCAAGTCGCTCAAGCGAAAGCCGAACTTCTCGTGCTCGGTGCCGATTCGCCACTCCTCGCGCGGCGTGGCGCCAGCGGCGATGTACTCGACCAGCTCGCGCTTATCGGTGACGGGAGAGCCACCCGGCCTCGGCGGTCCGGACATACCTCATCCTTGCTTGCGCGGTACGGCGCATCAGCTTTACCCGCAAATCGTCTCGCCAGGCAAGCGCGCAACCCGCAATGCTGCCCTGCGCCGACGGGCGGCCGGCGCGCCGCCGTGCGACGCTAGTGTCCTGATTCTGAAATTTGTTCTATTTGTTGTGCCGTTGCGACATCGAGGGTGCTGAGGCAGAAGCGCCGGATGGTGGCGAGGATC
>JADFMW010000213.1 GCA_022563655.1 Pseudomonadota bacterium | reverse complement strand
ATCATCATGGAGCTGATCAACAACATCGCCAAGGCGCACGGCGGCTACTCGGTGTTCGCCGGCGTCGGCGAGCGCACCCGCGAGGGCAACGATCTGTACCACGAGATGATCGATGCCGGCGTGATCAAGCTCGACGGCGAGGGATCGAAGGCGGCGCTGGTCTACGGCCAGATGAACGAGCCGCCCGGCGCCCGCGCCCGCGTCGGCCTCTCGGGGGTGACGCTGGCCGAGTACTTCCGCGACGAAGAGGGCCAGGACGTTTTGTTGTTCATCGACAACATCTTCCGCTTCACCCAGGCGGGCTCGGAGGTCTCGGCGCTGCTGGGGCGCATCCCCAGCGCCGTGGGCTACCAGCCGACGCTGGCCACCGACATGGGCAACCTGCAGGAGCGCATCACCAGCACCAACAAGGGCTCGATCACCTCGGTGCAGGCGATCTACGTTCCCGCCGACGACCTCACCGACCCGGCGCCGGCGACCTCGTTCGCGCACCTCGACGCGACCACGGTGCTGAGCCGGCAGATCGCCGAGCTCGGCATCTACCCGGCCGTCGACCCGCTCGATTCGACCTCGCGCATGCTCGACCCGCGCGTCGTCGGCGACGAGCACTACGGGGTCGCGCGCGAAGTGCAGCGCATCCTGCAGACGTACAAGTCGCTGCAGGACATCATCGCCATCCTCGGCATGGACGAGTTGTCCGAGGACGACAAGGTGACGGTGGCGCGGGCGCGCAAGATCCAGCGCTTCCTGTCGCAGCCGTTCCACGTCGCCGAGGTGTTCACCGGTCTTTCGGGCACGTTCGTCAACCTTGCCGACACCATCGCCGGCTTCAAGGCGATCTGCGCCGGCGATCACGACGACCTGCCCGAGGCCGCGTTCTACATGCTCGGCACCATCGACGAGGTGGTCGAGAAGGCCAAGCGGATGGCCGCCGAGGTCGCGTAGGCCGATGGCCGGCGACAAGGTGAGCTTCGAGCTGGCCTCGCCCGAGGAGCTGGTGTTCGCGGCCGACGTCGACATGGTCGTGGTGCCGGGCGCCGAGGGCGACTTCGGCGTGCTGCCCGGCCACGCGCCGTTCATCGCCACCGTGCGGCCCGGCGTGATCAGCGTCTACCAGGGCGACCGGATCGACGAGCGCCTGTTCGTCGCGGGCGGCTTCGCCGAGGTCAACGAGCGCCGCTGCACCGTGCTTGCGGGCGAGGCGCACCGCGTGGACGCGCTCGACCGCGGCGAGGCCGAGGCGCGGCTCGGCGCCGCCGAGGACGATCTCAAGGACGCCGACAGCGACGACGAGCGCGCCCGGGCCGAGGCCGAGATCGGCGTCTGCCGCGCCATGATCGAGGCGCTGGAGTAAGGCGCCGCACGTGGGCCGGGGGCGGCCTTGCTCAACGATCCACTCACCGATTTTTCAGTCCGCCTGACGATTAGGAAGAAACCGTAGGAGTGGCTGACACCGTGCGGGACCGGCGGACCGACGGGTTGAGACGAACGCTCGCGGCGCTGCTCGTGGCGCTGCTCGTGGCGCTTGGGGGCGCGCTGGCCGCCGCGGCGCCGGCGTCGGCCGGGGGCGCGGAAGGCGGCGAGCCGGCGCGCGCCGAGCGCCACATGATCGCCGCGGCCAACCCGCTGGCGGCCGAGGCCGGCCTCGAGGTGCTGCGCGCCGGCGGCGGCGCGGTCGACGCCGCGATCGCGGCGCAGATGGTGCTCAACCTCGTCGAGCCGCAGTCGTCGGGCATCGGCGGCGGCGGCTTCATGCTCTACTACGACGCCGCCGAGGACCGGGTGGTCGCCTACGACGGGCGCGAGACGGCGCCGGGTGCGGCGACGCCGGAGCTTTTCCTCGGCCCGGATGGGAAACCGCTCAAGTTTTGGGACGCGGTGATCGGCGGCCGCTCGGTCGGCGCGCCGGGGCTGCTCGCCATGCTCGAGCTCGCGCACCGAAGCCATGGCCGGCTTGCCTGGGCGCGGCTGTTCGCGCGCGCCATCGAGCTTGCCGAGACCGGCTTCGCCGTCTCGCCCAGGCTCAACGAGTTGATCGGCTCGTCGCGCGGGCTCGATACCTTCCCCGCGGCCCGCGCCTATTTCCTCACCGCCGACGGCGCGCCCAGGCCGGCCGGCGCGCGCCTCGCCAACCCGGCGCTCGCCGAGACCCTGCGCATCATCGCGGCCGAGGGGGTGGCGCCGTTCTACCGCGGCGCCATCGCCGCCGACATCGTCGCCGCGGCGCGCGGCGCCGGGGGCCTGCTCGCGCGCGACGACCTCGCGGGCTACCGCGCCCGGGTGCGCGAGCCGGTGTGCCGCCCCTATCGCGAGTGGCGGGTCTGCGGCTTCGGACCGCCGAGCTCGGGCGGGGTCACGACCCTCGAAATCCTCGGTATCCTCGAGAGCTTCGACCTCGCCGCCCTGGCGCCGGGCTCGGCGGCCGCGGTCCACCTGATCTCCGAGGCGAGCCGGCTGGCCTACGCCGACCGCGCCCGCTATCTTGCCGACGACGACTTCGTCGCGGCGCCGGTGCGCGGCCTTCTGGACCGGGCCTACCTCGCGCGGCGCGCCGCCGGGATCGACCCCGAGCGCGCCATGGGCGCCGCCACGGCCGGCGCCCCGCCCGCACGCGGCGGCTTCCTGCTGGCGCCGGCGCCGGGCGCCGAGCAACCCTCGACGACGCACCTGAGCGTGGTCGACGGCGCCGGCAACGCGGTGGCCATGACGACCAGCATCGAGAGCGCCTTCGGCTCGCGGCTCATGGTGCGCGGCTTCCTGCTCAACAACCAGCTCACCGATTTCTCGTTCCGCCCGGAGATCGGCGGCGCGCCGGTGGCCAACCGGGTCGAGCCCTTGAAGCGCCCTCGCTCGTCGATGGCGCCGACCCT
>JADFMW010000046.1:1982-14292 GCA_022563655.1 Pseudomonadota bacterium | reverse complement strand
GAATACATCGAGGCCGCGGTATGCCTCGCGCACAGCCCCCAGCGCATCGTTTTCCGGCACATTCTGCCCAACGTGCTGCCGCCGCTGATCGTGGTCGGCACGGTCCAGGTGGCGCACGCCATCGCGCTCGAGGCGACGCTGTCGTTCCTCGGCGTCGGCCTGCCGGTAACCGAGCCGTCGCTCGGGCTGCTCATCGCCACCGGCTTCGAGTACATGCTGACCGGCAAGTACTGGATCAGCTTCTTCCCCGGCATCGCGTTGCTGATCACCATCTTCAGCATCAACCTCGTCGGCGACCAACTCCGCGACGTTCTGAACCCGCGCCTGCAGAGGTAGGGGAGGGGCCGTGGCCGATAACCGCCCCACCCTCGCCGTCGAAGGCCTCAAGACTTACTTCTTCACCAAGGCGGGGGTGATAAAGGCGGTCGACGACGTCAGCTTTACCGTTGGCCGCGGCGAGATTCTCGGCCTTGTCGGCGAGTCGGGCTGCGGCAAGACGGTCACCGGCTTCTCGGTCATGGGCCTCGTGGACCCGCCGGGGCGCATCACCGCCGGGCGAATCCTGTTCGACGGGACCGACATCGTCGGGTTGCCGGACGAACAGATGCGCCGGCTCAGGGGCCGCCGTATCGCCATGATATTCCAGGACCCCATGATGACGCTCAATCCGGTCCTGCGCATCGACACGCAGATGATCGAGGCGATCCTTGCTCATGAAGACGTCGGCCGCAAGGAGGCTTGGCGCCGCTCGCGCGACGCCCTGGGGCAGGTCGGCATCTCCGCTGCCGAGGAGCGACTCAGGGCGTATCCTCACCAGTTCTCCGGCGGCATGCGCCAGCGCGTATGCATCGCCATCGCGCTGCTGAACAAGCCCGACCTGCTCGTCGCCGACGAGCCGACGACCGCCCTCGACGTCACCATTCAGGGGCAGATCCTGCACGAGGTGCAGAAGCTGTGCCGCGAGACCTCGACCGCCCTGATCTGGATTACCCACGACCTGTCGGTCGTCGCCGGCCTCGCCGAGAGGATTTGTGTGATGTATGCCGGCAAGATCGTCGAATCGGGCAGCGTCGACGAGGTGCTCGATGCGCCGCTGCACCCCTATACGCGCGGCCTCATCCGCTCGGTGCCGAGCCGGAACCCGCGCGGCAGGCCGATATCGCAGATTCCCGGCATGATACCGTCGCTCCTCAATCTGCCGCCGGGATGCGCCTTCCGCAACCGCTGCCCGCGGGCCGACGGCGACTGCGCGGCCGACCCGGAGATCAGCTCGCCGTTTGCCGGCCGCGAAGTGCGCTGCTTTCACCCCCACCTGACCGAGGCGTCATGAGCGCGCCCATTCTCGAGCTGCGCGGCATCTCCAAGCGCTTCGTCAAGACCCTCGACTTGGCCGAGAAGCTGGCCGGCCTCCTCGGCATGAACGTGCGCGAGCAGGTCGTGCAGGCGGTCGACGGCGTGAACCTCTTCGTCGGCGTGGGCGAGGTTGTGGGCCTTGTCGGCGAGTCCGGCTGCGGCAAGTCCACGCTCGGGCGCATCGTCGCGGGCATCCTGGCGCCGAGCGCGGGGAGCATCCTGTTCCGCGGCGACGACGTTGCCGATATGCCCTCCGACGCGGCCAAGAACGTCGCGCTCAAGGTTCAGATGATCTTCCAGGACCCGTTCGCCTCGCTGAACCCGCGCATGCGCGTGCGCGATATCATCGGCGAGGCGCCGCGGGTGCACGGCCTGGTCAAGGGCGGCGAGGTCGACGACTGGGTCGACGACATGATGCTGCGCGTCGGCCTCGATCCGAGCTTCAGGCGCCGCTATCCCCATCAGTTCTCCGGCGGCCAGCGCCAGCGCATCGGCATCGCCCGCGCGCTGGCGGTGAAGCCCGACTTCATCGTGTGCGACGAGGCCGTGGCCGCGCTCGACGTCTCGATCCAGGCCCAGATCCTCAACCTGTTCATGGAGCTGCGCCAGGAGCTGGGCCTGACGTATCTGTTCATCAGCCATGATCTGGGCGTGGTCGAGCACCTCTCCGATCGCGTGGCCATCATGTATCTGGGGCGCATCGTCGAGCTCGCGCCGACCGAGGAGCTGTTCGCCGAACCGAGCCACCCCTATACCCAGGCCCTGCTCGGCGAGGTGCCGCGGCTCGATATGCGCCGCCGGCGGTTCGAGCCGGTCAAGGGCGAGATTCCCTCGCCTCTCGACCCGCCGCCGGGCTGCCACTTTCATCCGCGCTGCCCGTTGGCCATGGAACGCTGCCGGAGCGAGCAGCCGCGGCTCAAGGAGATCGCGCCGGGGCGCTTCTCGGCCTGCCACCTCAACGATGGGACTTGAGATCGCGCCGGCGGTTGCCGGCGCCCGCGCCAACGACTCGTGCAACGCGGCGCGCTGAGATACGCTGACTCGATCAGGGGGGGACGCGCACCATGAAGCGCATCGCGCTGGCCGCGGCGCTCCTCGTGTCGCTGGCGGCGCCGGCTTGGGCAGGCCTTGACGCGGGCTGGGCCGCTTACGAGCGCGGCGACTACTTGGCCGCTCTCAGGGAGTGGCGGCCGCTCGCGGATCGAGGCCATGCCGCGGCCCAGAACAACCTCGGCGTCATGTACGCCGCTGGCCAGGGTGTCAAGCAGGACTTCGCCGCGGCGGCGACGTGGCACCGCCGCGCCGCCGAGCAGGGCCATGCCTTAGCCCAGTCGCAGCTCGGCGTCATATACGGCAACGGCCGGGGCGTGCCGCAGGACTACGTGCAGGCCCACCTGTGGTTCACCCTTTCAGCGGCGCAAGGCAATGATGACACCGCCCGGAAAAACCGCGAGCTAGTTGCGGAAAAAATGACCCCCGCCCAAATCGCCGAGGCCCAAAAGCTGGCGCGCGAGTGGAAGCCGAAGAAGGAGTGAGCCGCGCCCCGCCGCGCGCGCGCCCTCGTGGGTCGGCGGCGAGGCGCCAACGCGAAGCAAAGGGAGGCCACGTCCCATGACCACGACCAAGCTGAAATGGTTGTTGGTTGGCCTAGCGCTGATCGGGGGCATCGCTTTATGGCTCATGTACGCTCCCAACCAGGGAGCAAAGTGGCAAAGCTACATCACCGCCGGTGAACGGGCGTACCAGCAAGCCGACTACGCTGAAGCCGAGAAGCAATTTGAGGCCGCGCTGAAGGAGGCGCAAGCGTTTGGGCCTGATGACGTACGCCTCGCCGCGAGCCTCAACAACCTGGCGCTGCTCTACCAGGCCCAGGGCCGCTACGCCGAGGCGGAGCCGCTCCACCAGCGCGCCCTGGCAATCCGGGAGAAGGCGCTCGGGCCGGACCATCCCGACGTGAGCAACAGTCTCAACAACCTAGGGGAACTCTACTACGATCAGGGCCGGTACGCCGAGGCCGAACCGCTATTTAAGCGGGGGCTGGCGCTTCTCGAGAATGCGTTGGGACGGGAGCACCCGCACGCGGCCTACCTCCTTAACAACCTAGCGCGACTCTATGAAGCTCAAGGCAAGTACGCCGAGGCCGAGCCCCTCTTCCAACGAGCGCTGACGATCAGGCAGAAAGTGCTGGGGCCGGAGCACCCCAACGTTGCCACGAGCCTCAACAACCTGGCGGTGCTTTACAAGGCCCAGGGGCGCTATACCGAGGCCGAGCCGCTCCACCAGCGCGCCCTGGCGATCAGGGAGGAGGCGCTTGGGCCTGAGCACCCAAACGTGGCCCAGAGCCTCAACAACCTGGCGGGGCTCTACCACGACCAGGGCCGTTACGCCGAGGCCGAGCCGCTCTACCAGCGGGCGCTGGCAATCTTGGAGAAGGCGCTGGGGCCGGAGCACCCCGACGTGGCCACGAGCCTCAACAACCTGGCGACACTCTACCAGGCCCAGGGTAAATACGCCGAGGCGGAGCCGCTCCACCAGCGCGCCCTGGCGATCCTGGAGAAGGCGCTTGGGCCGGAGCACCCCCTGGTGGCCGGGAGCCTGGAGAACTACGCCGACTTGTTACGCAAGACCGGTCGCGACGCCGAGGCAAAAAATATGGACTCCCGCGCCAAGGCGATCCGCGCCAAGCACGCCAGGGAGAACCCATAGCGTCGGGGCTTCCTCGACGCGCGCGCGGTGTGGCCGCGGATACTCGAGGCCGTCGATGGGCTGCGCCGGCGGGCGCCGGGCGCCAGGGCCGTCACCGACGCTTGTTACTTGCTCGCCGCCAGCTTTGCCGCCTGGCTGATCCACGCATCGACCCTGGTGCCCCGCGATGATTTGCCCAGCGCCTCGCGCACGTGTTCGGGCCTGGCCTCGGCCAACCGGGCATAGGTCGTGATGCCCGCCCGGTTAAGACGGTTCCGGGTGGTGAGGCCGATGCCCTTGATGGCGGTCAGATCATCGGCGGCGCTCCCGGCGCCCGCGGCCGGCGCCGGCGCCTGCGCCCGCGCCTCGGGAGCCGTCTCGGTACGTTCCCCTGCCGCCGCGTCGCCGGCCGGCGTGCCGGCTGGCGTGTCGGAAGACTCACGCTCTCGCGGGCCGGCCCCGAGGCAACGGCAAATCCGACATAAAATCCCCATGAGCATCTGGTCAGGTCCTCCGCCGAATGTTCGGCCGTTGGTTGCGCCTCAAGGGTAACATGGAATGGTTTCGGGGCGGTCTCAATCCTTAGAGCACATTCCGCTTCGCGTAATTCGGGGCAGTATATAGTTTTTGGTTATCTCGGACGCCGCTAAAATTATGGGGCTGTCCCTAACTCCGGCCCCTATTTCCGATTTCCGTAGGCTGCCGCCGTGTAGCCCGGCTCGGCCCGCATCGTCGCCTGCCCGCGCGACGGCGAGGGCTTGGTGATCTCCGCGACGGCCCGGGCCGGCGCGCCGATTCGCGGCATGACCCAGTGACATCGTTGGCGCCCGCTGAGGGAGTCGAGTCCCGAGTCCCTGAGGCATTCGCGTCGCAATTGCCCGGCGCGTCATTATGCGCTATGTCGGTACCGCGAGTTTACATGGAGGCGTTGCCCGCGCGGGTGTGATCACCGTCACATACCCTGATGCGCGTGTCCGGTATGAGTTAGGCCTGCAACCGCCAAGGCGGTCAATGTTGAGGGGGACGAGAATGTCTAAGTTTCGAGGAGTGATTGTTGGCCTGGGGCTCGCCGCCCTGTTGGCCGGTTGTGCCATCATCCCGAGGAGCGCGGAGCTCGACAAGGCGCGTGGACTTCAACCCACGGGGTCGGCGTTCAGCCAGGCGCTCTACAGCGAATACCTGGGTCGCTCGCAGGTCGAGTCGGCCGAGCGCGATTACGACAACGCTGATCTGTTCGCGCGGAAGGCGCAGGCCGCGGCGGGGGGTACGTTGGTCGAACCCGAGGCCTTGGCCGCTCACAGGCTGCCGGCGGGCACGGTCGACGAGCTGGCGGCGGCGCGCCAGCGCCTGGTTGTGGCGCTGGTGGCTAACGGTCGCACGACGGTTCCCGAGCTGGCGGCGCATGTCCAAATGCTGTTCGACTGCTGGGTCGAGGAGCAGGAAGAGAACCGTCAGCCGGACGACATCGCGGCGTGCCGGGGCGAGTTCCTGGACGGGGTGGCGCAAATCGAGAAGTCACTCGCGCCGAAGCCCGCGGCGGAACCTGCACCCAAGCCCATGCCCGCGCCGATGCCTGCGCCGGAGCCGATACCCGAGCCCAAGCCTGCGCCCGAGCCCGAGCCCGCGCCGATGCCCGCGCCGATGCCCAAGCCCGAGCCGGTACCCGAGCCCAAGCCCGAGCCGGCGCCGCCGCCGGAGCCGGTGTCGTTCTTCATCTTGTTTGACTTCGACAGCACCGTCCTCGACGCGCGCGGCCGGCAGGCCGTGAACTGGGCCGCCGAGCGGGTGGCGCGCAGCTCGCCGAGTCGCGTTGTGGTCACCGGCCACGCCGACCGGGCGGGAGCGGACGCGTACAACGTCAGGCTGTCCGAGCGCCGCGCTAAGGTGGTGGCCGCCGCGCTGATCAAGGCGGGGGTGCCGAGTAACATCATCACTACCTCCGGGGCCGGCGAGGACATGCCGCGGGTCAAAACCCCCGACGGTCAGCGTGAGCGTGAGAACCGGTACGCGCGCATCACGCTGATCGAGTAGGTCGACCGACCGAAGGTCAACGGCGGAGCAATATGGCGCCGATACTGTGGCAGCACGGTATCGGCGCCATGCTCGGCGAGGCCCGTTCGAGGCCCTCCGCTCCCACCGCCGCAGTGTCCCGAGGCCGCCTCTCAGGTCACCATCTTCGTGATGGAGAAGGCCGGGCGTGATGGAGAAAGTCTGGCGTGATGGAGAAAGTCTGGCGGCGCAAGGTCTGCACGCTGGACGCACGCCCTAAACCGAGGCCGCGAGGCGGCTGCGATCCAACGCCTTCTCCATCAGGATCGCGTCGCCGCCAGCGACGCGGATCAGCGCATGCGGGACTACCGGGCGGCGGTCGATGGCGACATAGCCGATCCGCTCATAGAGCCGGCGCGCGCGCTCGTTCTCCTCGAACATGATCAGGCTCAGTCCGCCGAGGCCCATTTCGCGCGCGCGCCCCTCGGCGGCCTTCATCAGTTCGGAGCCGATGCCGCGGCCCCTGTGTCGCGGCAACATCGCGACGCCCGAGACGTAGAGAGTGCCGGGAATTTCGAGCTCGCTGTAGGGCCTGAGGACCGGGTCGGTCTCTTCCTTCGCATCCGCATCCTGTTTCATCTCGAAGCCGTGCAACATGCCGATCACGCGCCCCGCCTGCTCGGCGACGATGCAGTTCCGATAGGAGAAATCGACGTCCTCGCGCGCGTAGCGGGCGCACCCCACATCGATCAGGGATTGGCCCTGTTGCGCGAGCTTGCTCCAGATGTAGTCGGCGACACCCTCGGACGAGATGCGGAACAAGCGCGCGATATCGCGGCTGTCCCGCCGCAACGCCGGCCGTAGTCGATACTTGCCCATGGTGGCCACCTACCAGGTGTTGCCCCATGAGGGGCGGCTCCCTCGGGGGGTTGCGCTTACGCGGCGCGCTCCCTCCATCCTCCGGAGCAGTGCTACTGCGCAGACGGGCCGCGCCACGGTCGCAAAAAAATGGTGCCCGCTGAGGGACTCGAACCCCCAACCCCTTGCGGGGAACGGATTTTAAGTCCGTCGTGTCTACCAGTTCCACCAAGCGGGCGCGACGACTGGCGCCAAGGCTAGCGCGATCGAATCCCCCGCGGCAAGCGCTGTCGCGCTCAGCCCGTCTCGTCGTCTTCGACCGGCGCGCCGCCGAGGCCGGCGAGCGCGTCGATGAGCTCGGCCGTCGCCGCCGCGAGGCGCGCCTCGTCGACCGCGCGGAGCACCAGCTTCACGCCGAACGCGCGGCTGCGGTAGAATGGGTAGCTGCCGATCTCGACGCCCGCGTTGCGACTCTGCACGTCCTCGAGGGTGGCGGCGATGGCGCCCTCGGGCAGGTCGACGGTCACCGTGCGGCTGTGCACCGGCGCGCCGCCCTTGAGCAGGGGGCGCAGGGCCTCGAACATGGCCTGCATGATCTCGGGCACGCCGGCCATGACGAACACGTTCTCGATCCTAAAGCCCGGCGCGCCGCTCACCGGGTTGTCGATCAGCTCGGCGCCGGCCGGCATGTCGGCCATGGTCAGCCGCGCCTCGTTGAGATCGAGATCGCTCCCGGCGTAGTACGCCTCGAGGAGCGCCACCGCCCCGGCGTTGCGCTCCACGGGCACGCCGAACGCCTTGGCGAGCGACGCCGCGGTGATGTCGTCGTGGGTCGGTCCGACGCCGCCGGTGGTGAACACGTAGTCGTGGGCGGCGCGCAGCTCGTTGACGGCGGCGGCGATCGCCGCCTCGTCGTCGGGCACCACGCGCACCTCGCGCAGCCGCACGCCGATCCCGTCGAGGCGCTTGGCGAGGTACGGCAGGTTGGCGTCGCGGGTGCGCCCCGTGAGGATCTCGTTGCCGATGATGATCAGCGCGGCGGTGACGATGGGTGACATGGATGCTTGCTCGCGCGACGATCGCACCGGTGCGGCCGGCGCCGCCGCCGGCCTGTCGCCCGGCGAACCGGCGACCCCGCCGCGCGCGCGCCGCGGCGCTCAGGACGCCGTCTCGACTCCCTTGTCCTTGAGGAGCTGCCGCAACTCGCCGGACGCGTGCATCTCGCGGACGATGTCGCAGCCGCCGACGAACTCGCCCTTGACGTAGAGCTGCGGGATCGTCGGCCAGTCGCTGAAGAGCTTGACGCCCTCGCGCAACGAGGGGTCGGTCAGCACGTCGATGCCGCTGAACTGGACCCCGAGATCGGTGAGAATCTGCACCACCGCGGCCGAGAAGCCGCACTGCGGGAAGACCGGCGAGCCCTTCATGTAGAGCACCACCGATTTGCCAGAAAGATCCTGGCGAATGCGCTCGGCGACCGAATTGTCTGGTTGCATGTCCGACCTCTCTCTCAGTGCGGTCTCTCAGTGCGGCTGCGCGTCTTCGGGAACCGAGGTTTGCAGCGCCAGCGCGTGCAGCGCCTCGCCCATTTTGCCGCGCAATGCCTGGTAGACCATTTGATGCTGCTGGACGCGGGTCTTGTCCTTGAACGCCGTCGAGACGACGTGCGCGGCGTAGTGGTCGCCGTCGCCGCGCAGGTCCTCGATGGTGACGCGCGCGTCGGGTATCGCGTCGCGGATCAGGCGTTCGATCTCGCCGGCGTCCATCGCCATCGGGCCGTGCCTTTCCGGATCATCGGCTAGCCGTCCGCCATATAGGTCGGCAGCCAGCCCTCGTGTGCCGCGCGCAACTCACCGAGCGATATAGGGTGATCTCCGGAGACTGTCAACGCGTCTCCGCCGGTGCGCCCCACGGCCTCGGCCGGCACGCCCGCGGCTCTTGCCTCGGCGACGATCGCCGAGGCCGCATCGACCGGCGCGGCGATGAGGTAGCGCGCCTGGTCCTCGCCGAACAGCCAGGCATGCGCCGGCGGGCCGTCCACGGGCGGCGTGAGCGTCGCGCCGACGCCGCCGGCCAGCGCCATCTCGGCCACGGCGACGAGAAGCCCGCCGTCGGAGACGTCGTGGCAGACGCGCAGGCGGCCGGCCTCGATCAGGCGGCGCACGAAGTCGCCGTTGCGCCGCTCGGCCTCGAGGTCGACGGTTGGCGGCGCGCCGGCCTCGCGGCCGGCGATCTCGCGCGCGTACAGCGAGGCGCCGAGGTGGCCCCGGGTCTCGCCGATCAGCACCAGGGTCTCGCCGGCGGCCGCGAGCGCCGGGGTCGCCATGCGGTCGAGGTCGGCGATCAGGCCGACCGCGCCGATCGCCGGCGTCGGCGGGATCGCCCGCCCCTCGGTCTCGTTGTAGAACGAGACGTTGCCCGAGACGACCGGGAAGTCGAGCGCCCGGCACGCCGCCGCCAGGCCCTCGACGCAGCCGACGAACTGGCCCATCACCCGCGGCTTCTCGGGGTTGCCGAAGTTGAGGCAGTCGGTCACCGCGAGCGGCCGCGCGCCGGCCGCGGTGAGGTTGCGCCACGCCTCGGCGACGGCCTGGGCGCCGCCGGTCTCGGGGTCGGCGGCGCAGTAGCGCGGCGTGCAGTCGGTGGTGAGCGCGAGGCCCTTGTTGGTGCCGTGCACGCGCACCACCGCGGCGTCGCCGCCCGGGCGCTGCACCGTATCGGCCATCACCATGTGGTCGTACTGCTCCCACACCCAGCGCTTGCAACACAGGTCGGGGCTCGCGAGCAGGCGCTTGAGGCAGGCGCCGAGCGACTCGGGCGCGGGCACGTCGGCGGCATCGAGCTCGGCCGGCGGCGGCGGCGCGGTCCACGGCCGCTCGTAGACGGGCGCCTGCTCGACCAGCGCCGCGATCGGCACGTCGGCGACCGGCGCGCCGTTCGCCCTGAGCACCATGCGGCCGGTATCCGTGATCGCGCCGATGACGGCGAAGTCGAGCTCCCACTTCTCGAAGACCTCGCGCGCCGCCGCCTCGCCGCCGCGCCGGAGCACCATCAGCATGCGCTCCTGGCTCTCCGAGAGCATGATCTCGTAGGGCGTCATGGCGCTTTCGCGCAGCGGCACGGCGTCGAGGTCGAGCTCGATGCCGACGCCCCCCTTGGCCGCCATCTCGACCGACGAGCACGTCAGCCCCGCCGCGCCCATGTCCTGGATGGCGACGATGGCGTCGGTCGCCATCAGCTCGAGGCAGGCCTCGATCAGCAGCTTCTCGGTGAACGGGTCGCCGACCTGAACGGTCGGGCGCTTGGCCTCGCTGTCGGCGTCGAACTCGGCCGAGGCCATGGTCGCGCCGTGGATGCCGTCGCGCCCCGTCTTGGAGCCGACGTAGACCACGGCGTTGCCGACGCCGGCGGCGGCCGAGTAGAAGATGCGGTCCTTCGGCGCCACGCCGACGGTCATGGCGTTGACCAGGATGTTGCCGTTGTAGCCGGGATGAAAGGTGCACTCGCCGCCCACGGTGGGGACGCCGACGCAGTTGCCGTAGTCGCCGATGCCGCCCACCACTCCGGCCAGAAGATGGCGCGTCCGGGGGTGGTCGGGGCCGCCGAAGCGCAGCGCATTCAGGCTCGCCACCGGGCGCGCGCCCATGGTGAAGACATCGCGCAGGATTCCTCCCACCCCCGTCGCCGCGCCCTGGTAGGGCTCGATGAACGACGGGTGGTTGTGGCTCTCCATCTTGAACACCGCCACCTGGCCGTCGCCGATGTCGACCACGCCGGCGTTCTCGCCCGGACCGCGGATCACCCAAGGCGCCTCGGTGGGAAGCCGCTTGAGCCAGGTCTTCGACGACTTGTACGAGCAGTGCTCGCTCCACATCACCGAGAATATACCGAGCTCGGTGATGTTGGGCGCGCGCCCCAGGATCTCGCGCACGCGCGCGTACTCCTCGTCCGAGAGGCCGTGGGCGGCGACGATCTCCGGCGTGACTTCGGTCATGCGAGCGCCGCGGCGAGCGCCTCGAACATGGCGCTGCCGTCGCTGCCGCCGAGGCGCGCATCGGCCAGCCGCTCGGGGTGCGGCATCATGCCGAGCACGGTCTTGGTCTCGTTGAATACGCCGGCGATGTTGCCGATCGAACCGTTGGGGTTGGACTCGTCGCATACCTCCCCGCAGGGCATCGCGTAGCGGAACGCCACCTGATCGTTGTCGAGAAGCGCCTTGAGGCGGTCGCCGTCGGCGTGGTAGTTGCCCTCGTGGTGGGCGATGGGGAGGCGGATCACCTGGCCCCGCTGGTAGCGGCCGGTGAAGACGCTGGCCGAGCTTTCGACCCTGAGATGGACGTCGCGGCAGACGAACTTGAGGCCGGCGTTGGGCACCAGCGCGCCGGGCAGAAGCCCGGCCTCGGCGGCGATCTGGAAGCCGTTGCAGATGGCGAGCACCGGCGTTCCGGCGCGGGCCCGCGCCACCACCTCGCGCATCACCGGCGAGTGCGCCGCCATGGCGCCCGCGCGCAGGTAATCGCCGTAGGCGAAGCCGCCGGGCAGCACGATGAGGTCGAGCGCCGGGAGCTCGCTTTCGGCGTGCCAGATCATCTCGGGCGGCCGCCCCGTCGCATGGGTCAGCGCGACCCGTGCGTCGCGGTCGCAGTTCGAGCCAGGAAAAACGATTACCGCGGCCTTCACGCCAGGGCGACTTTCCGTAATCCTCGAGACACCGCAACCGGCCCCGCCGCCGGGCCGGCGGGGCGATCCTATGCCCTCGCGAACGCCGATTCAAGCGCCCGCGTCGGGGCGGCCGGATCGGCGTGGCCGGATCGTGTGGCGCGGGCTCAGTCGGAGATGCGCAGCGCCGGCAGGCCGATCCCCGGGGCGAGGCGTTCGCGCAGCACGTCGCGGCGAAAGCGGAACAGCTCGGCGGGCCGCCCGCCGGTCCGCTTGTCCAGGCGGCCGGTCGATTCCACCAGCCCGCCCTTTGTCACCACCCGGCGGAAATTCTGTTTGTGCAGCTTGACCCCGCCGAGCGACTCGACCGTGCGTTGCAGCCGAAGCAAGGTGAAGGTGGACGGCAACAGGTCGAAGATCACCGGGCGGTACTTGAGCTTGCCCCGCAGGCGCCCCAGCGCGGTGGCGAGGATGCGGCGGTTGTCGAGCGCCATCGGGGCGCCCAGCGCCTGGGCGGTGGCCAACCGCCGGGCATCGATTGCCGGCGCGCTCTCGCCGGCCGCGATGGCGGCCGTGCGCCGGTCGCGCAAGGCCTCGGCGATCAGTCCGGTCTCGTAGAGCAGCTCGAATCGACCGAGCGTTCGCTCGAAGTCCCATGCCGCGCTGCCGAAGCCGAAGGCGATGGCGACGCGCTCGCGTCGCCGGCGCAGGGTTTCCGCGTCGTCGGCCAAGGCGATCCAGTCCTTGAGACTAGGCTCGACGACCC
>JADFMW010000046.1:0-1972 GCA_022563655.1 Pseudomonadota bacterium | reverse complement strand
GGCAGATAGCCGAACCAGTCGCGCCACCGCGCCGCGCCGGTGCCCGAGAGCGGGGCCTGGCGCACCAGGGCGATATAGCCGACCGAGACGACGCGCGGTCCGCCCTCCAACTCGCGGAAGTCGCGGTAACGGTCGCCGAAGGTGTAGAGCTGCTCGACGTAGCGCAGCGGCAAGCCCGTCTGTTCCTCGACCCAGCTCCTGAGCCCGAGCTCCAAGGTCCGGTGATGCGCCGGATCGAAGGGGCCGAAGGGCAGCGCGTCGGGACTGTCGAGGGGGTCGTCGGTCAGCGCCTGCTGCGCCGGCGTGGCGAGCGAATGGGTCACGTGGCGGACCACGAGGACGCGCGGAACCTCGTCGGTCACCGCGACGATGACCGAGGTCAGGACGATCACCGAATTTTGGGGCCGGGCCTCGGGCGGTTCGGCCGATTCCCGGCCTTGGGGAGACGGCGATTTTTCCAGGCTCGCGTTCGTCAAGCTCGCGCCTTCGTGTTGCGGTTCGAAAGTTGCGCTTCGAAAGGCAGGCGCGGATCATGCCGCCGCACGGCGTCCGTCACCATGAAACGCCGCGGCAATACCAGCACGCGGCGGCGGCCGAGTCCAGCGCAGCGGCTATCCGGCGCGCCCTGCGGCGGGCGCCGCCGGCGCGCTCAGCGGGCGTCGAAGCTCGAGAGCCAGTCCTCGATCAGGCGGCGGGCGATCGAGACGCGGCGCGGCAGGCGCAAGCCCTTGGGCGGCTGGCGCAGCTCGTCGCGGTGGAACCAGCGCGCGTCCTCGAGCTCGTCGCGGTTGACGGCAAGCTCGGTGGTGGCGGCTCGGGCGTCGAAGCCCAGCATCAGCGAGCCGGGGAACGGCCACGGCTGCGACGAGTGGTAGCGCACGTCGTGGACCTCGATCCCGGTCTCCTCCTTGACCTCGCGCGCGACCGCCTCCTCCAGGCTCTCGCCCGGCTCGACGAAGCCCGCGAGCGCCGAGTGCATGCCCCGGGGCCATTTCGCCTGGCGGCCGAGCAGGCAGCGCTCGCCGTCGCTCACCAGCACGATCACCGCCGGGTCGGTGCGCGGGAAGTGCCGCGCCGCGCACGCCGCGTCGCTGCACACGCGCAGGTTGCCGCCCTCGCGCGCCTCGGTGGGGCTGCCGCAATCGCCGCAGAAGCGGTGCCGCTGGTGCCAGTACAGCAGCCCGCGGGCGTGGGCGAGCATCGCGGCCTCCGCCGCCGGCATCCGGCCGCCGACGTCGCGCAAGTCGCGGAACCCACCCTGTCCGGCGAGCGCGCCGGCGGCCGGATCGAACTGGCTGTGCTCGGAACAGCAGTGGATCACCCGCGCGCGGCGGCTGTGCGAACAACTCGGCGTACGGAGCTTCATCGAGGACATCGGGCCGACCCTCGACGCCCTCGGCTGCTACCGACGTCGCGACGAGGCGATCCGGACCTTGATCCCGGAGTACGACGCGGGCTGGCGCTGCAAGATCGCCATCTCGGAGGGTCTGCTGGAACGCGACCGGATCGCGTACTTCACCCTGGTCGCGGAGTCACCGGGGGGAACGCGGGTAAAGGAACGGATGCCGCTCGACGTCTACCTGACCGTGGTGGCGTCGACGAACATGAAGCAGCGCACCCGCAAGCTGATGGAGTATCACCACGCCGAGCGTCTGAACTACGCCGTGCTGGGGACGCCAAACCGGCCGGAGTTGGAGCTGGGCTTCTTCGTTCGGGGTGGCGACGGTCTTGCCGATCTGAAGCCAATCGCCCACCTCTACAAGACGCAGGTCTACCAGCTCGCGGCGCACCTGGGGGTGCCGGAGGAGATCCTCCGCCAGCCACCGAGCACGGACACGTACAGCCTCTCGCAGACCCAGGAGGAGTTCTACTTCGGGCTGCCCTATCAGCAGGTTGATCTGCTGCTCTATGCGCAGGATCACGGCATTCCGGCCGGGCAGGCCGCAGCTGCGATGAACCTGACGGCGGCACA
>JADFMW010000045.1 GCA_022563655.1 Pseudomonadota bacterium | reverse complement strand
CCACGCCTTGGTGAACGCTCTCAATTTCGAGGTTCTATCAAGATGGTCCCGGCAGATGCCGCCGCATTTCTTTCTGGACAGTCTTGCATGGATGTGGCCATCAATCCCGGACACCGTCGCCTTGGCCCGAACCTACTTTGTGCAGGACTACCTCCTGGCCGCCAACACTTCAGACGCCGCGTTCCCTGGGAACAGCGTTCTCGTGCCTCCCATCCTCTCGCCTGCCATCGGCCCTCCGCGGGCGCAGTGGGAAAGCCAAAGTGGCTATCTCTTGGTGAACTTGGCCGGCTGCCGGAACCCGATTCTCCCGCCTCGATACTACGAAAGCTACGTCACGAAAATGCTGGCGGGCCTGGCTACCGCTTTGCGGCTGATCGACAAGCAGGGGCTACGCCCGATCAGCCGTGTCGTCGTGTGCGGCAACGGAGAACTGCTGGAAGCAGCCCGGTCGGTCGACTGGACAGGACTGTCCTTTCCGGTGGAACGGCGGTTTATCCCACGGAGGCAATTTCTCCTGGAGCTGCGCCGCTGCGAATTCCTTCTAACAAGCCCAGGCCTCACTGCGACACTCGAGGCGCTGGCTCTCAACGTGCCATTGCGCTTCCTGTTGCCGCAGAACTACAGCCAGTTCCGGATTGTGAACCACTACCGCTCGCTGGGTCTCAACAGCGTCCTTTGGCCAGGGACCTTCACTTCCGAGAGGCTTTGCGATCCGTTGCTGACCGAAGAAGAAGGCGTGCTGGAAGTTAGCCGTCTCTTGCAGGAGCAGCTTGACAAGGGCGTGGATGGAATCTCCCAGGCCTTTCAAGATTTGATCTTGCCGGAGATTGCAGAACAAGAAACCGCGCCCCTCAGGCGGCGAATTCTATCGTGGGACGGAAGCATGAAGGTGGCACAGCACATAGTTCGTGAGATCGAAGTGGACGGTGGTTGCCATCAGCTTCTGACGCCTCGTTGATGGCAGGCTAATGCTGCCAAACTTCTCCAAGCCACCCCACAGGCCGCACACAAGAAAAAGACTTGCTAATACTCGAAGAGGAAGGGTTAAAAATGAGTCTAGAGCAAGCGCCACTGGCAATAGAGGGCGGGCGTCCGTCTCGTCCGAAGCCGATCGAGAAGACCTCCACCCGCACGTCGTTGTAACGAGCGACGACGTAGTGCCCCAACTCGTGCACGAACACGATCACGCCGAGGATGAAGATGAAGGATACGCTCGCGCGCGCGAAGTCGTTGGCCCAAAGGACGCTCAGAAAGTCCATGTCTCACCAATCAAGCTCTTACATCCGGTCATGCCGTGCCCTTGACCATGCTCGTCGCGACATCGCGGGCCGTTGAATCGATTGCACGCACGTCCTCCAAACTCTCAAGCGGAGCCTGCGGCACCCGCTCCAGAGTACGCTCTACGATGCGTACGATGTCCAGGAACCCAATCTTGCGAGCGAGGAATCCGTGGACGGCGACCTCGTTGGCCGCGCTGAGGATTGTAGGGGCGCCGTCGCCGCTTTGCAAGGCGTGACGGGCAAGTGGGAGCGCCGGAAAGCGGCTCTCGTCGGGCGCCTCGAAGGTCAGCTTGGCAACAGCCGCCAAGTCGAGCCGCTCGACCGGCGCGGCGATCCGGTCCGGCCAGCCGAGCGCATAGGCGATCGGTGTGCGCATGTCGGGCGAGCCGAGCTGCGCCAGCACCGAGCCATCGACATGCGTCACCAAGCTATGCACCACCGACTGCGGGTGAATCACCACGTCGATCCGCTCGCTGGGCAGCGCGAACAAATGATGGGCCTCGATTAGCTCGAGGCCCTTGTTCATCAACGTCGCCGAATCGACCGATATCTTCGCCCCCATCTTCCAGTTGGGGTGGGCCACCGCCTGCTCCGGAGTAACGTCGGCCATGGCCTCGAGGTCGAGCTCGCGGAACGGCCCGCCCGAAGCGGTGAGAATGATGCGCTCGATCGATTCCCGGCGCTTGAAGTCGAACACCTGGAATATCGCGTTGTGCTCGGAATCGACGGGCAAGAGCGTCGCGCCGTGAGCCTTCACCTCGGCCATCATGATCGCGCCGGCGCAGACCAGCGCTTCCTTGTTGGCGAGCGCGACAATCGTCCCCCGGCGCACCGCCGTCAGCGTCGGTGCGAGCCCGGCGGCGCCGACGATCGCCGCCATGACCCAATCCGACGGGCGCTCGGCCGCCTCGGTGAGCCCGTCGGCGCCGGCGGCGGTCTCGACGCCGGTGCCCGCCAGCGCCTCCTTGAGCTCGGCGTATAGGCTGTCATCGCCGATCACCGCCAAGCGCGGGCACAGGCGCCGTGCCTGCTCGGCCAGGAGCTCGACGTTGCTGTATGCGGTCAACGCCTCGACCTCGTAGGCGGGACGGTGACGCTCGATGAGATCGAGGGTGTTGCGTCCGACCGAGCCGGTCGAACCGAGGATGGTGACGCGCCGCGGCCGGCGCGCTGGCTTGCGTGCGGTCACCGCCATGCCAGCACACTCTCGCCGCCGATGAGCGTGGCGGCGGCCACCGCCGGCGCCGCCGCCATCAGCCCATCGAGGCGGTCGAGCAATCCGCCGTGTCCGGGTATCAGGGTGCCGGTGTCCTTGGCGTGGAAGCGCCGCTTGACCATGGATTCCCACAGGTCGCCGGCCTGCGCGACGAGCGCCAGCAGGGCGCTCAGAAAGGCCAGAGCGCTCAGAAAGGCCAGGCGCGGCAGGTGAGGCAAGCCGAGGAGCACCGCCGTCGCGGCCCCGACCGCCGCCGCGCAGACGACGCCGCCGGCGAGACCCGACCACGTCTTATGGGGGCTTATGCGCGGGGCGAGCCTGGGGCCGCCGAGCCTCAGACCGGCGAAATAGGCGCCGATATCGGTCGCCCAAACCACGGCGAACAGCCAGAATATGGTTTGCCATCCGAACGCCGCGCGGAGCCAGATGATGGCGATGCAGGGCACCGCGATGTAGACGAGTCCAATCGCCGACCACTGCAGGCGGGTGCGCGCCGACGGCGCGCCGCCGTCGCACAGCCGGCGCCATTCGTATGCCATCAGGCCGGCCGCCGCCAGCAGCAGCAGGTTGAAGGCGACGCCGCCCAGATATGCGAGCGCCAGCGCCAGCGTGGCCAGCACCAGCCCCGAAACGATGCGCGGCCCCAGGCCGCCGCTCGCGGCATCACCCGCTGGAAGCGCCATAGCGACGTTCGCGTCGGTGGAATTCATTGATCGCGTCTTCAAGGTGTTGCTTGGTGAAGTCGGGCCACATCGCCGGAATGAAGACCAGCTCGGTGTACGCCAACTGCCACAGCAAGAAGTTGCTAATGCGCTGCTCGCCGCTGGTGCGGATCAACAGGTCGGGCTCGGGCAGGCCGTTGGTCGCCAGTCGGTCGGCGAAGGTTTTCTCGTCGATGTCGCCGGGGTCCAGGAGACCCGCCGCCGCGTCCCTGGCGAGGTGTTGCGCCGCCTCGACGATCTCGCGGCGTCCCCCGTAATTGAGCGCCACCGTCAGCGTCAGGCCCGAGCTTGTCCGGGTCCGCTGCTCGGCTTGGTTGACCAGGGCGATGATGTCGTCGGGCAAGCGGTGGCGATCGCCGATGAAGCGCATGCGGACGCCGGCGTCGACCAGCTCGTCGAGCTCGCGCCGGAGATAGAGCCGCATCAGGCCCATCAGGTCGTCGACCTCGGTGGGCGGCCGCTTCCAGTTCTCCGACGAGAACGCATAGATGGTCAGGTACGAGACACCGAGCTCGCGGCAGTGCTTGACGGTCCGCCGCACCGCCTCGGCGCCTTGCTGATGGCCGACAATGCGCCTAAGGCCCCTCGCCTTGGCCCAGCGCCCATTGCCGTCCATGATGATCGCCACGTGAAGCGGCGGCGACGGCTTGGATGCAAACGCTGCGGCGGCCTCCATCGGCTCACACCTGCATGATGTCTTGCTGCTTCTGGGTGAGCATGCCTTCGACCTTTTCGACGTGAGCGTCGGTGATCTTCTGGATCTCGGCGGACCACATGTGATGATCGTCCTGCGACAGCTCGCCCTCTTTTTCCATCCGCTTGAGCCTGTCCATGCCGTCGCGGCGGACGTTCCGCACCGCGACCTTGGCCTGCTCGGTGTACTTGGCGGCGATGCGGCTCAGCTCCTGCCGCCGCTCCTCGTTGAGCTCGGGGATGGGAACGCGAATGAGCTGACCCTCCGACATCGGGTTGAGCCCGAGGCCGGCGTCGCGGATCGCCTTCTCGGCGGAATGGACCATCGACTTGTCCCACACCTGGACGGTGAGCAGCCGGGGCTCGGGCGCGGCGATCGTCGCCACCTGGTTAATCGGCATCTGCGTGCCGTAAGCCTCGACGGTCACCGGTTCGAGCAGGCTCGGCGAGGCCCGCCCCGTGCGCAGGCCGGCAAACTCCTTGCGCAGCACCTCGATCGCACCGTCCATGCGGCGGCTGAGATCGTCAATGTCCGGCTCAGCCACGTCTCGCTCCCTTATGCACTTTTTGCTTCCGGTGCGGCGATGACCGTAAATTTGCCGCGGCCGGTGACGACGTCGACGAAGGCCCCGCCCTTGCGGATCGAGAACACCACGATGGGAATGCCGTTCTCGCGCGCGAGCGAGACCGCCGCGGCGTCCATGACCTTGAGGTCGCGCGACAGCACGTCGACGTACGACAACCGCTCGTAATGTATCGCATCGGACACGCGCACGGGGTCGTCGGAATACACCCCGTCCACCTTCGTCGCCTTGAGAATAGCGTCGCAGCCCATCTCAACGGCGCGCAGGGCCGCCGCCGTGTCGGTGGTGAAGAACGGGCTGCCGGTGCCGGCGGCGAACACCACCACGCGCCCCTTCTCGATGTGGCGCTCGGCGCGGCGACGGATGTAGGGCTCGCATACCGTGTCGATGGGGATGGCGGACTGTACGCGCGTTTGCAGGCCGACCGATTCGAGCGCGCTTTGCAGCGCCAGCGCGTTGATCACCGTGGCCAGCATGCCGATGTGATCGGCGGTGACGCGCTCGATGCCGAGGGCCGAGTCCGAGGCGCCGCGAAACATGTTGCCGCCGCCAACGACGATGCAGACCTGCACCGACATATCGTGGACGGCGAGAATCTCGCGGGCCATGCGTTCGACCGCGCCGGGGTCGAGGCCATAGCCCCGGTCGCCCATCAACGCCTCGCCGGAAAGCTTCAGCAAGACACGGCGGTATAAGGCGATCGGCGGCATGTTTTCCCCACAACACGACCCACGGCGCACCCCCTTCGCCCGCAGCCGGGCGCTCGGCCAGCGCGCGCATAGAGAATACTACATCAGCCGCCGTTCCGCACCCGGTTTGCGGCGCGCGCCGCGCGGCGGCCTGGCCGACGAGCTAGGAGTCGGCCGCGGCGGCGCCATCCGACTCGTCGGTCCCGACCGCCTCGCCGAGAGCGAAGCGAACGAAGCCGGAAATTCGAATCGGCGCGCCGATGTCTCGGGCAGCCTCCTCGATGGCCTCGGAAAGCTTGCTCTTGCCGTCGATCACGTAGACCTGATCGAGCAGGACGACCTCCTCGTAGAACTTGCGCAGCCGACCCTCGATCATTTTCTCGACGATGTTCTCGGGCTTGCCCGAGGCGCGCGTCTGTTCGGCGAGCACCGCGCGCTCGCGCTCCAGCGCCGCCGGGGAGACGTCGTTTCTCGTCAGCGCCCTGGGCCGTGCGGCGGCGACATGCATCGCGACCCGTTTGCCAAAGGCCGCGAGCGTCCCGGCGTCGCCTTCCGACTCGAGCGCGACGAGCACGCCGATCCGCCCGAGGCCGGGCGCAAGCGCTCCGTGGACATAGGCCGCGAGAGCCCCCTGCTCGACCGTCAACCCGGCGACGCGCCGCAACTGGATGTTCTCGCCGACCTTCGCCACGAGCTGGAAAAGGCTGTCGGCCACCGTGCCATCGGCGCCGGGGTAGGCCTCTGACTTGAGGGCCTCGAGATCGGTCCCCGAGTCGAGCGCCACCGTCGCGATAGCGCGGACCGTTTCCTGGAAGGCGTCGCTGCGCGCGACGAAGTCGGTCTCGGAGTTGATCTCGACGATGGCCGCCTTGCGCTGCGTGACGGCGACCCCGATCAGACCGTCGCTGGCGGCGCGTCCGGCCTTCTTGGTGGCGACGGCGACGCCCTGCTTGCGCAGCCAGTCGACCGCGGCCTCGATGTCGGCCCCGGTCGCGACGAGGGCCCGCTTGCAGTCCATCATGCCGGCGCCGGTCTTGGCGCGCAGCTCCTTTACCACCGCCGCGGTGATCTTCGCCATTGCTCTCTCAATGAATGAATAAGTTTAGATAACAGATTGATTTTATATCATACATGATGAGGGCGTGATCGCACCAAACTCAGTCCTTGGAGGCGGATCCGGGGTCCGCCTTGGGGGCGTCCTCCGTCTCCGCGGCATCCTCCGCCTTGACCGCGTCCTCGACCTTCGCGGCGTCCTCCGCCTTCTTCGCGGCGTCCTCCGTCTTCGCGGCGCGCGTCGGCTTCTTGGCGGCGTCCTCGGCAGTGTCCTTTGCGCCGACCGCTTCACCGGCGCTCGCGGCAAGGGCCGCCTCGACCTCTCCGAGGGGCTGTGCTTGGCTCTCCTCCTCGGGCAACGCTTCCTGCGGCGCCTCCTCGCTCGCGCCGATGTCGACGCCCGAGGCGATCACCTCCTCCTGAATACCGTCGAGCACCGCGTCGGATATGACTTGGCAGTACAGGCTGATCGCTCGAATCGCGTCGTCGTTGCCGGGGATCACGTAGCTGATGGAATCGGGATCGGAGTTGCTGTCGATCACGGCCACCACGGGAATGTCCAGCTTGTTCGCCTCGGCGATCGCGATGGCCTCCTTGTTGGTGTCGAGAACGAACAGCAAGTCGGGCAGCCCGCCCATGTCCTTGATGCCGCCGAGCGAGCGCTCAAGCTTGTCGCGCAAGCGGGTGCGCCGCAGCAATTCCTTTTTGGTCAGGCCGCCGGGCTGCTCTTGCTCAAGTTGCTCCTCGAGGGCGCGCAGACGCCGGATCGAGACCGAGATCGTCTTCCAGTTCGTCAGCGTTCCGCCGAGCCAACGTTGGTTGACGTAGAACTGTCCGCAGCGCTTGGCGGCCGCGGCGATGGGCTCGGCCGCCTGCCGCTTGGTCCCGACGAACAGCACCCGGCCGCCGCTGGCGACGATGTCGCGCACCTCGACGAGCGCGCGATGGAGCAACGGCACGGTCTGCTGCAAGTCGATGATATGGGCGTTGTTGCGAACGCCGAACAGGTACGGAGCCATTTTCGGGTTCCAACGACGGGTCGTGTGACCGAAGTGGACGCCGGCTTCGAGAAGCTGACGCATGGAAAGCTCGGGCAAGGCCATCGACGCCGATACCTGTTCCGTTTGATCCGCCGCGAATGCCGGCCGCGAATACCGGTCCGGCGCAAGCGCCGAATATCGCAACGGCGGGGTGAGCGCAACCCCTCCCCGCCGAATTACCGTCCAAGAGCTTGGGTGGGCGAGCTTGTAGCCGCTTGGCCGCGCCCCTGCAAGCAAAAAAGGCGGGTAACGGCCGTCACACCTCGTGCACCACGCCGACGCCGGGCAGCGCTTGAATGGCGTGGCAAACCGACGGCGACACCGCGTAGCCGCCCGGCAGCGCCACCTCGACCTCGCGGTCGTCGAGCTCGACCACCAGCGTGACCCGGCCGGACCCGCCGTTAGCGGGGCCGAGGGCGGTGCGCAACCGGTCGAGCGCCGCCGCTCCGTTGAGGCGCACCGTCAATCCTGCCGCCGCTCCCACGGCATTCGGATCGAGCGCCTGCATCGAGCGCGCCGTTACCCGCAGCGTCTCACCGTCGCGCCGGGCGTCGGCGGCGATGGACAGCGGCACGCCCGATTCGAGCAGCTCGCGGCTCGCCGACAGGACCTCCGAGAACAGCGCCACCTCGATCACGCCGCTGGGGTCCGAGAGCTGCACGAAGCCAACACGCGCCCCGCGCGCCGAGCGCCGCTCCTGCTTGCCGACCACCACGCCGGCGAGGGTCACCGCCGCCGCCCCGTTGCGGCCCAGCCGTCCGGCCAGCTCGGCAACGGGCGTCACCTTGAGCCGCTTAAGCCGTGCGGCGTAAGCGTCGAGCGGGTGCGCCGAGAGGTAGAAACCGATCGCATCGTACTCGTGCTTGAGGCGATCCATCTCCTGCCAGTCTTGCACCTCGGGAAGGTCCGGGGCCGCGGACGCCTGCGGCGACGAGCCGTCGCCGAACAGGTTCGTCTGGTTGCTCGCGCGTTCGACGACGGCGACGTTGGCGTGTCGGATGAGCAACTCGACCGCACCGAACACGCGGGCGCGGTTCGGCTCGATGCTATCGAAGGCGCCGGCCCGGGCAAGGTTTTCGAGCTGGCGCTTGTTGATCACCCGCGGGTCGACCCGATGGGCGAAGTCGAACAGGTCCTTGAACGGACCCCTCGCCTCGCGCTCGTCCACCAGCGCCGCCATGGCCTGGGCGCCGACGTTCTTGATCGCCGCCAGCGCGTAGCGAATGGCGCCTTGGCCCTCGCCTTCGCTCTTCACCGTGAACTCGACGCCGGAGCGGTTGATGTCGGGCGGCAGCAGGCGAATGCCGAGCCGCCCGAGCTCGCGCTGGAAGCCGCTGATCTTGTCGGTGTTGCTGAACTCGAGGCTCATCGACGCGGCGAGGAACTCGACCGGGTGGTTGGCCTTGAGGTACGCCGTCTGGTAGGCGATCAGGGCGTAGCCCGCGGCGTGGCTCTTGTTGAACCCGTAGCCGGCGAACTTGGCGACCAGGTCGAAGATATGGGCGGCCTTGCTGCGCCGAACGTCGCGTTCGACCGCGCCGGTGATGAAGATCTCGCGCTGCGCTTCCATCTCCGAGCGGATTTTCTTGCCCATGGCGCGGCGCAGCAAGTCGGCGCCGCCGAGGCTGTAGCCGGCCAGCACCTGGGCGATCTGGATCACTTGTTCCTGGTAGATGATGACGCCGAAGGTTTCCTTGAGGATGCCCTCGAGCGAGGGGTGCAGGTAGTCCGGCTTCTCTTCGCCGTGCTTGCACGCGATGTAGCGCGGGATGTTGTCCATCGGCCCCGGGCGGTACAGCGCGACCAGCGCGATGATGTCTTCGAAACAGTCGGGGCGCAGCCGGCGCAGCGCGTCGCGCATGCCCGAGCTCTCCAGTTGGAAGACGCCGACCGTGTCGCCGCGGCCCAGCATCTCGTAGGTCGCCGTGTCGTCGAGGGGCAGCGCGCCGATGTCGAGATCGACCCCGCGCGCGGCGAGCAGGCTCCGGGCGCGGTCGAGCACCGTCAGCGTCTTGAGGCCCAGGAAGTCGAACTTCACGAGCCCCGCCTTCTCGACGTCGTTCATCGAGAACTGGGTGATCGGCATGTCCGAGCGCGGGTCGCGGTAAAGCGGCACCAGATCGTTGAGCGGCCGGTCGCCGATGACCACTCCGGCGGCGTGGGTCGAGGCGTGGCGATACAGCCCTTCGAGCTTGAGCGCGATGTCGATCAGGCGCGCGACGCTCTCGTCGCTATCGCGCGCCGCCTGCAGCCGCGGCTCGGCCTCGATCGCCTGGTTCAGGCTCAGCGGGTTGGCGGGGTTGTACGGCACCAGCTTGCAGATGCGGTCGACCTGGCCGTAGGGCATGTCGATCACGCGGCCCACGTCGCGCAGCGCGGCGCGCGCGCGCAAGGTGCCGAAGGTGATGATCTGCGCCACCTGCTCGCGGCCGTACTCCTGCTGCACGTGACGGATCACCTCGTCACGGCGCTCTTCGCAGAAGTCGATGTCGAAGTCGGGCATCGATACCCGCTCGGGGTTGAGGAAGCGTTCGAACAAGAGGCCGAAGCGGATCGGGTCGAGGTCGGTGATGGTGAGAGCCCAGGAGACCACCGAGCCGGCGCCCGAGCCCCGCCCCGGCCCCACCGGGATGTTCTCGGCCTTGGCCCACTGGATGAACTCCGCGACGATGAGAAAGTAGCCGGGGTAGTTCATCTCGATGATGACGTCGAGCTCGTACTCGAGGCGCTCGTGGTAAGGCTTGGCGGCGGCCGCGCGCGCCGCCTCGTCCATGTCCGGGGTGAGCACGTGCTTGGCCAGGCGCCGCTCGAGGCCGGCCCGCGCCTGGGCGCGCAGCTCGTCGGCCTCGCTCACGCCCTCGGGTACGGGAAAGGCCGGCAGGATGGGCGCCCGCCGCGGCGCGCGCACGGCGCAGCGCTGGGCGATCACCACGGTGTTGTCGAGCGCCTCGGGCAGGTCGGCGAACAACTCGCGCATCTCCTCGGGCGATTTGAAACGGTGCTCGGGCGTCAGCCGGCGGCGGTCTTCGCGGCCCAGGGTGACGCCCTCGGCGATGCACAACAGCGCGTCCTGGGCCTCGAACATGTCGGCGCCGGCGAAGAACACGTCGTTGGTCGCCGCCAGGGGCAGGTCGTGCTTGTAGGCCAGCTCGACCAGCGCCGGCTCGATGCGGCGCTCGCTCTCGAGCCCGTGGCGCATCAGCTCGATGTAGAGGCGGCCCGGAAACAGCGACTTCAGGCGCCGCAGCTCGACCTCGGCCGGCGCCGTCTGACCGTCGCTCAGCGGCCGGCCGACGGGCCCGGCCGGCCCCCCCGCCAGCACAATCAGCCCCTCGGCGCGGCGCCCGAGCTCGGCCCAGGAAAGCCGGGGCCGCTCCCCCGCCTCCGCGGCGAGGAAGGCGTGGCTCGTGAGCTTGACGAGGTTGTCGTAGCCGGTTTCGTTCTGGGCCAGAACGACCAGCTCGTCGACTGCCGGCCGGCCGCCGTTGTGCGCCGATCCGCCATCGCGCGCGAGCGGCAGCACGCAGCCGATGATGGGCTGCACGCCGGCCTCGAAGCACGCCTCCGAGAACTGCATCGCGCCGAACAGATTGCCCGAATCCGTGATGGCGACCGCCGGCATGCGGTGGTCCCGGCACAGCTCGACCAGGGCGTCGATCTTGATCGCGCCCTCGGACAGCGAAAACGCGCTGTGGACGCGCAGGTGGACGAAGTCGGCGTGGGCCATGGGGCGTGCGGCTGGTACAGAGTGACACGTGCAAGATCGCACATCCCCGGGGACGTGTCATCGCGAACACGCAGGCAACATATCGTGGCTCGTGCAGAAAATATGCACAGAATGTTGTGGATAAACCGCGCCCTTACCGTGTCCTTATTGCGTCCTTACTGGGCCACCACCCTACCCCCCTCCAGCGCAATGGTGCGATCCATGCGGGCCGCGAGGTCGTGGTTGTGGGTGGCGACGAGCGCCGCCATCCCGGTCTCGCGCACGATCCCGATCAGCAGGTCGAATACCGCCATCGCCGTGGTCTGATCGAGGTTGCCGGTGGGCTCGTCGGCGAGCAGCACCGAGGGCCGGTTGGCCATCGCGCGGGCGATCGCCACGCGTTGCTGCTCGCCGCCCGACAATCGCGCCGGCCGGTGCTTGGCGCGCGCCTCGAGGCCGACGGCGGCGATCAGCTTGCGGGCGCGCGGGCGCGCCTCGCGCCGGGCCACGCCGGCGATCATCTGCGGCAGCATGACGTTCTCGAGCGCCGAGAACTCGGGCAGGAGGTGGTGAAACTGGTAGACGAAGCCGAGCCGCTCGCGCCTCAGCCGGGTGCGTTCGGCGTCGGACAGGCCGCCGCTGGCGACGCCGCCGATGCGCGCCTCGCCGCCGTCGGGCCGTTCGAGCAGGCCGGCGATGTGCAGCAGCGTCGATTTTCCCGCCCCCGACGGCCCGACCAGGGCGACGATCTCGCCCGCCGCCAGGCTCAGCGAGGCGCCACGCAACACCTCGAGCCGCGTTTCGCCCTGGACGAAGGTGCGGACGATGCCTTCGAGCGCGAGCGCCGGCTCACTCATAGCGCAGGGCCTCGACCGGATCGAGCCGCGCCGCGCGCCACGACGGATAGATGGTGGCGAGGAACGAGAGCATCAGCGCGATCGACACCACCATGACCACCTCGGCCGTCTCGAGGCGCGCCGGCAGCTTCGACAGGAAGTAGATCTCGGCGGCGAACAGCTCGGTCCCGGTGAGGCCCTCGATCCAGCCCCGGATGGTCTCGATGTTGGCGGCGAAGACGACGCCCAGGACCAGGCCGACGAAGGTGCCGACCACGCCGATGGTGGCGCCGGTGATGAAGAAGATGCGCAGCACCGCGCCGCGCGTCGCGCCCATGGTGCGCAGGATGGCGATATCGCGCCCCTTGTCCTTGACCAGCATGGTCAGGCTCGAGATGACGTTCAGCGCCGCGACCAGGATAATCAGCGTCAGGATGATGAACATGACGTTGCGCTCGACCTCGATGGCGCCGAAGAACTGGGCGTTCTGCTGCTCCCAGTCGACGATCCGGCCGCGTCCGCCGATGACTTCGGCGACCACCCGGCGCGCCGTCCGCATGGCGATCGGGTCGGTGACGACGAGCTCGATGGCGGTGACCGCGTCGCCCAGGCGAAAGTAGAGCTGCGCCGCCTTCAGCGGCATGAACACATAGCCGCCGTCGAACATGCTGTTGCCGACATCGAACGTGCCGGCGATGGTGTAGGCGCGGCTGCGGGGCACCATGCCGAACGCGGTCGCGGTCCCCTGGGGCGACAACAGCGTGACGGCGTCGCCGACGCCGAGGCCGAGACGCCGGGCGAGACGGCTGCCGACCAGCACGGCGTCGCCGGCGGCGAAGCGATCGAGCCCGCCCTCGCTGATGTTGTCGGCGAAGATGGCGCGCGCGCCCAGATCGGCGGCGCGCATGCCGCGCACGACGGCGCCCCTGGCGATGCCGCGCGGCGACGTCGCCAGCACCTGGCCCTCGGTGATCGGCGTGGCCCGCACGACCCGGTCGAGCCCGCGCAGCTCGTCGACAAGGGCGTCGAAGTCGTCGAGCCGGCCGTCATAGCCATAGACGGTGAGATGCCCGTTGACGCCGAGGATATTGGCCAGAAGCTCGTGGCGGAAGCCGTTCATCACCGCGAGCACGATGATCAGCGCGGCGACGCCGAGGGCGATGCCGAGGAACGACAAGGCGGCGAAGAGCGAGACGAAGCCCTCGGCGCGCCGCGGCCTGAGGTAGCGCGCCGCCACCGTCCATTCGAAGGCGGAAAACATCGCCGGCTCAGGCGGTGAGACGCGCCGGCACCGCGTCGAGCGCCAGCACCTCGCGCTCGCCCGTCGCCCGGCGCTTGATCTCGACCACCCCCTTGGCAAGCTCGCGCGGGCCGACGGCGACCTGCCACGGCAGGCCGATCAGGTCCATGGTCGCGAACTTGGCGCCGGCGCGCTCCTCGGTGTCGTCGCACAGCACCTCGACACCCGCCGCCGCCAGCAATTTGCACAACTCATCGCAGGCGGCGTCGCACGCCGCGTCACCGCGCTTGAGGTTGATGACGCCGACCGCGAACGGCGCCACGCTGTCGGGCCAGACGATGCCGTGGTCGTCGTGGCTGGCCTCGATGATGGCGGCGACGAGGCGCGAGATGCCGATGCCGTAGGACCCCTGCTCGACCGCGACCGAGCCGCCGTCGGCGGTGGTGACGTATGCCCCCATCGACTTCGAGTACTTGGTGCCGAAGTAGAATATATGGCCGACCTCGATGCCGCGCGCGGTCACCAGATCGTCCGGCGCCACCGGGCACGCGGCGGGGTCGTGCTTGTCGTCGGTGGCGGCGTAGTGGCTGGTCCATCGCGCGACGAGCGGCTCGAGATCGCCTTCGTAGTCGGCGTCGGCCTCGAGGGCGTCGTAGCCGAGCAGATCGCGGTGGCAGTACACCGCGGTCTCGCCGGTGTCGGCCAGGATGACGAACTCGTGGCTTAAATCACCGCCGATCGGCCCGGTGTCGGCGCTCATCGGGATCGCCTTGAGCCCCATGCGCGCGAACGCCCTCAGATAGGCGACGAACATCTTGTTGTACGAGCGCTTGGCGCCGGCGAAATCGACGTCGAACGAGTAGGCGTCCTTCATCAGGAACTCGCGCCCGCGCATGACGCCGAAGCGCGGCCGCACCTCGTCGCGGAACTTCCACTGGATGTGGTACATGTTGCTCGGCAGGTCGCGATAGCTCTTTACCGAATTGCGGAAGATGTCGGTGATCTGCTCCTCGTTGGTGGGACCGTAGAGCATGTCGCGGCCGTGACGGTCGGTGATGCGCAGCATCTCGCGGCCGTAGTCCTCGTAGCGGCCGCTTTCGCGCCACAAATCCGCGGGCTGGATCGTCGGCATCAGCACCTCGTGGCAGCCGGCGGCGTCCATCTCGTCGCGCACGATCCGCTCGATGCGCTTGAGCACGCGAAGGCCGAGCGGCAGCCACGAATAGATGCCGGCGCTCGACTGGCGGACCATGCCGGCGCGCAGCATCAGCCG